>JAUVPN010000257.1 GCA_030598645.1 Hyphomicrobium sp.
AGTGTGTCGAGCGGGAGACAAAGAGCGGTTGTTGTCGGTGATGCTGGAGACGCTTTCAGCTATGCAACACTGAACCGTGCTTTCCAGGAGCTCATTGAGGGTGCAGAACTACTTGCACTCGCGGAGAACCGTACATTTAGGGATGCCGACGGGCGTCTCAATCTTGACGCTGGGCCTTTCGTTCGAGCATTGGAGTTTGCAAGCCGACACAATGCCATTGTCGTGGGCAAGCCCTCGCGCGAATTCTTTGCATCAGCGCTTGCACAGATGCGTTGCCCACCAGAGAAGGCAGTGATGGTGGGTGACGATGCAGAAGTCGACGTTTCGGGCGCTCTGCGCGCAGGTCTAGCCAATGCCTTGTTAGTACGCACTGGTAAGTATCGCCCTGGCGACGAGCAACACTTCAAACCGCCGGCAACCGCAGTTGTCGACGACATCGGGGCGGCAACAGAGTGGATCATTGCGCATCATTGATAGCGAGTGATTCGCTACTCTGCAGGTCTTATGTGAGCAGGTAGTAACGAACATCTGCTACTTTCGCGACATCCACAGATTCACCGTGTACTCTCTGACCGAGAACACCATGCGTTCTTCTCCTCCTCGCTTAACAAGAAATCGAGCGATGTCCTGGGATCGGAAGCCGCCAAAAACATCGATCCGCGCAGCAGTGCATCTTTACTCCAGAGCCAAGCAGCAGCTGAGCCTTGCAAATCACGGAAATTGCCCGACCCCAGATGATACCGGTTTCTAGGTGGGATCCGGCGCAGTCTCGTGTCCGGCCCTCAATGTCAGCTTTTGACCCAACTCGGACATTGAGGCCTAGAACCGATGGCCTCCCGCTTGCAAAAGCCAACAGACCGAGTTGCCATTTACGGGCTTCCCGGGATTTTGCTTGAGAGCAAGGGCCGGGATGCACAGAGTGTGGAAACATATCCGATGAGCGCCAAACTGCCGCATCGGATTTAACGAAGATCAAGGTGGCCAATGAGAACCGATGCGTACCCTTATCTCAGCCATTTCTCCGATTTCCCTCGCGGAGAGTTGCCCTTTCCCCTATGGGCGCGTGGCAGTTGATGGGCGCTTGGTCTCTCCCCCGGACCAGCGCCCTTTTCCGTGCTGCCGGTATAAGAAACCTTAGCCGCACGACAGTAGCGGAGACGTTGTAAGAGGCTGGGATCCCACAGCTGTCGATGTGGTTAGCGATTGACGTAGCCACTTTGGGCGGAAGTCAAAGGACCCATCAACTCCGAACAGGAACCGAATAGGGAGAGCACCCAATGGAGGCATTTCAGACCGTGGCCATAGTCCTCTTTGGCGGGACAGCCGGCTGGGCCTATCTCAAATTGAAGGAAAGAATTGAATTCCTCGAACATGAGGTCCGTTGGCTGCGAGATGAGCTGGAGGCCTTAAAACCCACGGAGATTAAGTCGGAATATGATTAGACTTCATTGCACCATGACGGAACGACCAAATATGACGCGTGCGTTGAGGCGGAAGCAGACACTTGGACTTGCATGAGAGATGTCCGCTTTACACCTGAAAGCGGACATGCGGCCGGGCACACAAAATGTCAGCTTAGTGCCAAAAGCGGACATTGCTGCTCCGTTGCTACTTCAAATTCAAGGGCAACGACGGCAACCTATATATCCTGCGCCTTGATGAGGATCGCGTCGAGTGGGACCTGACATTGTTCCAGACGCCGCACGGCGAGAACCTATGGGCGCAGTCCGGTGTACATGAGCAGCGTGTTGCGCATCGGCACTCAGACAAACGAAAACATTGAGCAGTCGATAAAGGGCAAAGCGGTCTGGTCAACACCCTTTCCGGGCGTGGTTGAAGCGCACTTGTGTGCTTTGTGGTCTACACAAGGCACCACACGTCATAAACGATCCGGCGTTGATTGCGGCGTGGGCCGACCCAGACTCCGATCCCAAGTCCTGTAATGTGGTGCTTCACGACGGCTTCGTCACAAACCGCCGCAGGTCCGAGAACAGCTCTTGATCATTAATGACGCGAGGCACCTTGTTCTGCCCTCCTAACTTGCCGCGATGGCGCATCCAGCGATAAAACGTGCCGGGCACAACCGCGATCAAACGCGGTGCGCGCAACCCGAGGCGGTCTATCCGATGAGACCTATAGTCCGCATTGGCCTCGCAGAGCCGGCTATCAAGTGCAGCCAAAAAGCGATCTTGCAGCTCGGCATTTGGCACGCCGCTGGCGAATTCCACGATATAGAGATGCTGACCCTGCTCGCTCTTTTGCTCGGCAATCGTGGCTCCTACGGTGTAGTCGACAACATCAAGACCGACGCCCTTGGCAGCGCTAGTGATCGCTGCCTCAATCTCAGCGCCGATCAGATGCTCGCCAAAAGCCGAGAGCATTAGCCCGGTGCGTCCTGTGACGCGGATGCGCGGAGGCGACAAGGTGACGAACTCTACCGTGTCGCCGACGATGTAGGCCCAGAGCCCGGCGCATGTGGTGAGGACGATTGCGTAATTCACGCCCAGTTCAGCGTTTCCCACCCAGTGGCGTGTCGGAGTTGGCCGATCGAGCTCATCCAAGGGAACGAACTCGAAGAACAGGTCGTTGTCGAGAATGAGCCTTAGCCCCTCCTCATCGCCACGATCAGCCACGGCGATGAAACCCTCGCTCGCTGGGTAGGCCTCCCGCGTTTCTGCGTGGCCACCTTGAAGTCGGTTCAGGAAGTTGCGGCGATAGGGCCCGAAGTTGACGCCACCGTGGACCAGGAGTTCCAGGTTCGGAAAGAAGTCGACGAGACGGTGCCCAAGGTCGGGACGCACTTCCTCTAACCGATCGAACAGGACGAGCAGCCAGCTCGGCACACCGCTTATGACTCGGACGTCTTGACCAATCGCTGCTTTGGCTAAGGCCTTGATTTTGGCCTCCCAGTCCGCGATCTCGTCGAGTTCAGCCGGAGGAAAATGCCACGGCCGAATCCACCACGGGATTGTTTGGGCTTCGATACCTGACAAATCACCACTCACGATTCCCGGAGCCAGCTCGCGAAGCCCGGTGCTGCCACCAAGCATGAAGGTAAGGCCACCGAAAATGCAGCTGTCTGGACGGTTCGCGACGTGATGTGCCAACAGCTCGCCAGTCGCCCATGAATTGGCAAGGAGCATCTCCCTTGTGACGGGTATGTACTTTGACCGGCCGGTCGTGGTTCCTGACGTTTCTGCAAAGAACGGAACCGTTCCAGGCCATGTCATGTTTGTTATTCTCGGAAACGGCGCTGACCAGTAGTTTTTCCAGTAGTCTTCATAGCCGCGAAGTGGCACACGGCTCTGGAATCCGGAGAGGCTCGTTATCTTCTCGAAGCTGTGGTCCTGACCGAACCGAGTCCGTTCGCCACGTTTCAGGAGGCTGTGCAGAACGCGCTTCTGAGTCGCCGCCGGATCCTGTTGAGATAGCGCCAATGTGCGCCATCTTGCGTAGGCTCTCAGGAAGGGCGTCGTATCAAATGGCATGTTCAGGAATCGCCGGTCTGCTCGTGAAATAGCAAGCTACGGGGTAAGCTCGATTGAAACGGCAGCGTTCCGCTTTACGGCCTCGCGCCTCAGCGGGACCCTGACATACCTTCCGGATCGCCAGAGGGCGAGCTGATCGAGAAACGTCGTGCTGCCGATCCAGCCATCCTGCCCGCCAAGCAAAACAAAATAGTTCTGGTCCGCGTCAGACAGATCAAAGACGTGCCGGGCGTTGGAGCCGAATAAGACGTTATGCCGTCCGCGGACCGGGCCATGCGCAGTCTTCATAAGTGACTCAGAGCTGCCGCCCACCGGCAGATCTGCGTAGCGGAAAAACCGCCCGACAATCGGTAGGAGCCCAAATGGATGGCTGAGGTGAATACGATGCGCCGCGCCCCAATTGCCATAGGTAAGAAGCGCTTGCCCCGCCGTCTCGATGGCGCCTGCAAGAGTTTCCTCAAGCTGCGCCGCGCTCGCATTTGCTATGTTCTCCATGACCAAGTCCTGGATGGCAGCAATGCTTGCGTAGGCTGTCCACTCATTGCCAGTAAGCTCCGGCCCGCACAGCTTGGTCACGAGCGCAGCCCGGCACACCTCGAAGGCGAGCGCTCCCCGTGAGGGTTCGCCATAGTTCCCGTCCCAATCGGAAATGGCCTCTAGAGCTGTTCGGGCGTCTTGGCTGAGGCTCGCCGCAATATTCGTTTCCCGCAG
>JAUVPN010000073.1 GCA_030598645.1 Hyphomicrobium sp.
GTTTCAATGTGCTGCCCTATACCACCGAGGATTTGTCGATCGCTGAACGGCTGTTGGTGGCGGGCTGCGAAGTTTTGATGCCCTGGGGCTCGCCAATCGGCTCCGGACGCGGACTTGCTAACCGCTACGCGTTGCAAAGTTTGCGTGCCTACTGCGGCAGCGTGCCGCTGATCGTCGACGCTGGTATTGGTGCGCCCTCGCATGCAGCCGACGCGATGGAATTGGGGTACGACGCCGTTCTCATAAACACGGCCGTAGCCAAGGCTGGCGATCCCGTCCGGATGGCGGGTGCGTTTGCGATGGCCGTCGAGGCGGGGCGCGCGGCCTATGAGGCAGGCGTGATGGGTGTGCGCGACATGGCCACGCCGTCAACGCCCGTCGCTGGTACGCCGTTCTTCGACTTTCCGTCAGTGGTCGATGATCCGGGCAATGGTAAGTGAGATGCCTGGAGCGTTGAGTGTTTTCTATCCGATTGTACCTGACGTGGATTGGCTACAACGCCTCGTCCCACTGGGCATCCACACTGTCCAGCTGAGGATTAAGGGTGCGGACAGCGCAGAGGTGTGCCGGCAGATCAACGCGAGTCTGAAGGTGACGCGGGATTGTGATTGCCAACTCATCGTCAACGACTATTGGCGCGAGGCGCTTGCGGTCGGCGCTGATTACGTGCACCTCGGGCAGGAAGATTTGGCCGCAGCAGATCTTGCTGCGATCAAGGGGGCAGGTCTGAGGCTAGGGATCTCGACGCACAGTCCGAAAGAGCTAGAAATAGCCCTCGCCGCAACGCCCGACTACGTGGCGCTAGGCCCGATCTACGAGACGAGGCTCAAAGCAATGGAATGGTCGCCACAGGGGCTTTCCAGCATTTCTGCATGGAAAGCTCGCATCGGCAATCTACCCCTCGTAGCGATAGGCGGAATTACGCCGGAGCGCGCACCGTACGTTCTGGCCGCAGGCGCTCAATCCGTCGCAGTAATCACCGATTTTATGAGTGCTCCGGATCCCAAAGAACGTGCCCTTCAGTGGCTACAATGGGCGAACAGCGCGGTACAAAGTGTTAGGTCGGATGACCAATAATCGCAGTTAATCATCGAAAAATAATGGTGCCCCGTCACGCGCTCTCTTGTATTAGCGTGGCGCGTGGCCTCAAGTAATCGCTCAAGTTCTATTTTGGCGCCAAAATTTCAGTCGCCAGCAGGAAAGTAGCGCGCGCATGGCGTTCCGATTTAAGCTCGAGGAGCCGTTTGACGATGGTTTCCGCCGGATCGCGCTCGAACAACTCAGGCGTGCCGAGTCACAGCTTCGCAGCTCGGGTGGCAATGCTGTTGCCATACACGAGACGCGCAAGGCGTTGAAGCGATTGCGTGCGCTCTTGCGTCTTGCGCGCTGCACACTGCGCAAAGACTCTTTCAAAGAGGCGAACGCACAGGTGCGCGAAGTCGCTGGCATTCTTTCGGGCGCGCGCGATAGCCAGGTGCTACTGGAAACGATCATCAACCTCGAAGGCGCCTGCGGTCCGGCCGCCAAGGGCGCAGGAGCCACGTTGCGAGAGATGTTGCGGACCGCAAACGGCGGGAACAAGCCCAACGTCGATGCGGCAACATCCAAGGCGCTCGAACGGCTTGCCGTTGTAAAGAAGAAGTTTTCGCATTTGGAAATTCTAGGCAGCGGGTTCGAAGCCATCGGACCCGGGCTCGAGGCGAGCTACCGCCGCGGGCAACGCACATTTCGAGCAACCTATGCTGAGGGCTCAGACGAGAGCTTTCATGAATGGCGCAAGAGCGTGCAACTGCATTGGCGGCACATGGCGCTATTGTCCAATGCTTGGCCGGACTATTTCGCCGTGCGCGTCAACGAGGCGCGAGCACTATCTCAAATTCTAGGTGACGACCACGATCTTGCGCTGCTGAAGGCTTTCGTTACAGCCAAGCCGACCGCGCGTATAAGCTCAGCGCAGGCAAACGCAATTGGAAAACTTGCGCACCAGCGCCAGAAGCAGTTGCGCACCATGGCCCAACCTATCGGGGTGCGGCTTTATGCAGAGGGCGCTAAAGGGCTGCATCGTAGGATGTCGCAATACTGGTTATCAGCGGTGACACTCAAGCAGCAACCCAAGGCGGCACCACCCTCAAAACCGCCCGACCGCCATCAGATATCCAAGGCACCGAGTGAGACGGCCCCTCCGTTACCCAAGCGCAAACAATCAGCCGCAAGGCCTTAAGTCCTTTGTGCAATCGGCCAACAGCCGCTATGTGACTAGTATATCGCGGACATTCGATTGCCGAGGAAATGTTATCGATGAATGAGACGAAGACGAGCGCTCAATTCGAGCCCCACCGCGAGGCGTGGCCAAGCGGGCACCCGGATACTCCGCACGGGCGCATTGGTGTCATCTTGCTCAACCTCGGCACGCCGGATGGGACCGATTATTGGTCCATGCGTCGATACCTTAAGGAATTCCTCTCAGACCGGCGCGTTATCGAAGTGCCACGTTGGAAATGGTGGCCTATCCTCAATCTCATCATCTTGACCGTGCGTCCTGGCCGCAAAGGTAAGGACTATGAGACGATCTGGAACAAAGCGCGTGACGAGGGACCGTTGAAGACGATCACACGCAGCCAGGCTGAGAAACTAGGCAAAGCATTTGCCGATGATCCGCGCGTTGTCGTTGATTGGGGCATGCGCTATGCCAATCCGACCACCGATAGCCGCATTCGCGCTCTGAAGGATCAAGGCTGTGACCGAATTCTCTTAGTCCCGCTCTACCCGCAGTATGCTGCGGCGACAACGGCGACAGCCTGCGACCAGGCCTTTCGCACCTTGATGAAGATGCGTTGGCAGCCAGCGGTGCGCGTTGCGCCCAGCTACCATGATGATCCCGTTTACATCGAAGCCTTGGCGGCCTCGATGCGCCGCAATCTCGCCAAGCTTGACTTCGAGCCAGAGAAAATCATCGCCACCTTCCACGGTATGCCGCAAGCGTACCTAGAACACGGCGACCCTTATCACTGCCAATGCCAGAAGACGTCGCGGCTGTTGCGTTCAACGATGGGTTGGCCCAAGGTCAATTGGTTGACGACTTTCCAATCGCGGTTCGGCAACGATCCCTGGCTGCAACCCTATACCGACGAGACGGTGACGCGCCTGGCCAAGGAAGGCGTGAAGCGCTTAGTGCTCGTCGCGCCCGGCTTTTCCGCAGATTGTCTTGAGACGCTTGAAGAGCTGAACGTCGAGAACCGGCACTACTTCGAGGAGAATGGCGGGCAAAAGTATGCCTATCTACCGGCGCTCAACGACACTGAGGAGGGCGAGCGCGTCATAGAAAACGTCGTGAAGCGCGAAATTAAGGGCTGGATTTGATATTGTCGAAGTGATTTTCCACCTTCATGCCACTTCATAAGTTACTGCATTTCAATGCTTTATTTACCCTATATTTGCGTCTCTAGCTTAACTTGCCCAACAGTTTACTCAATCTGTGAGGCAATTTCCGATGGACCTTGGGGCACTCAATCCGTTTTCTGGCGGGTTCGAAATCTTTGGCATACTTCTCGTCTTTCTGGTCGTCGCAGCCTTGTGGTCGACGGTCAAGATTGTGCCGCAGGGCAGCAACTATACAGTCGAAAACTTCGGTCGCTATACGCGCACACTGCAGCCGGGGCTGCACATCCTCATCCCGGTCATGGAGCGCATTGGCGATCGCATCAATATGAAGGAGCAGGTGCTCGACATCCCGAGCCAGGACATCATAACCCGAGACAACGCTATGGTGCGTGTCAACGGGGTTACCTTTTTCCAAGTCCTAAACGCTGCCCGCGCTGCCTACGAAGTCGACGAGCTAGAGATGTCGGTCATCAATCTCACTATGACGAACATTCGTACGGTCATGGGCTCGATGGACCTCGATCAGCTTCTGTCCAATCGCGATCAGATCAACGCCCAGCTCCTTCACGTTCTCGATCAGGCTACCGAGGCTTGGGGAATCAAGGTCACCCGCATCGAGATCAAGGACATCGATCCGCCACGCGATTTGGTCGATAGCATGGCGCGCCAAATGAAGGCTGAGCGCGAAAAGCGTGCCCAGATCTTGGAGGCCGAAGGTCAGCGCGCCTCTGAGATATTGCGCGCCGAAGGCGACAAACAGTCGGTTGTTCTGGAAGCGGAGGGTCGTCGTGAGGCTGCCTTCCGAGATGCCGAAGCGCGTGAGCGCGCCGCGGCCGCCGAAGCTAAAGCGACGCAGCTTGTTTCTGATGCTATCGCGGAAGGCAACGTGCAGGCGATCAACTACTTCGTCGCCAACAACTACGTGAAGGCACTGGAGTCTCTGGCTAAGGCCCCGAATCAGAAGGTCATTATGATGCCGCTCGAGGCCTCCTCAGTAATAGGCTCGGTTGCGGGTCTTGCCCAGATCACTTCCGAAGCCTTCGGCAGTGGCGCAAGCGGCACCACGCCACCGCGAGGTTCAGGTCGGGGGAGTGTTCCGCAGACTTGAGCGGGTGCGCATGGCATTCTGGTCAATTAGACTTCGACCTGACCACCGGATGCGATGACGATTGTCGAGGCGTCGTTGCTATGCTCATTAGTTGCAAGGGGAGGGCTGAGTGATGTCGATAGTCGATTTCCTCTGGAATTTGGGCCTGTGGAACTGGTTCATCCTCGCTGTCATACTGTTCCTATTGGAGACCGTGATCCCCGGCGTCCACTTTGTCTGGTTCGGACTAGCAGCCTTCGCCGTAGGTGCGTTGAGCTTCTTCATCGATGTCACTTGGCAATGGCAGCTCGTTATCTTCGCGGCCATAGCGTGCGCGACTGTGTTCTTCATGCGCCGCTACGCAGCGCCGGACATGTATGGCACCGACGAGCCCGATCTGAATATCCGCGCGGCACAATACATCGGGCGTGAGGTGCTAGTGGAGGAGGCGATCAGCGGAGGGCGCGGAAAAGTGCGCGTCGGCGACACAGTTTGGCCGGCGCAAGGGTCGGATGCGGCCAAGGGTGCGCGCGTCAAGATAACGGGCAACAGCGGCACGGTGCTGATAGTAGAGCCGGTAACCGCCTAAATGGCGGATCGGCTAACGGTTTTTTAGCGTGGCCTGCCAGGCCTATGCCACGCCGGCGCGCAGTAGATCGTGCACGTGGACGATGCCGACGGGCTTACCCCGTTCTACAACAAATAAAGCCGTGATGCGCGAGGCATTGATCATCTCCAGCGCCGCTGAGGCCAGCATCCTGGGTTTGGCTGTCTTTGGCCGCGCCGTCATGATTTCGGCGGCGCATGCCGTCAAGAGATCCCCACCCATGTGGCGGCGCAAGTCGCCGTCGGTGACAATACCGATCAGCTTGCCTTTGGCATCGATTATTCCCAGGCAGCCGAAGCTTTTTTGCGTCATTGTGACGAGCGCCTTGCTCATCGCCTCATTGTCGCGGGCGAGCGGCAAATTGTCCGATTTATGCATTACGTCGCTGACGTACTTGAGGCTCGCACCGAGCGAACCGCCTGGATGAAATGTCTTGAAGTCGTGTGCCGTGAACCCCTTAGCTTCCAACAACGCGATCGCTAGGCAGTCACCGATAGCAAGCTGCATGGTTGTCGAAGTGGTTGGTGCCAGCCCATGAGGGCAGGCTTCTTTCGTGCGAGGCAACTCCAAGGCCACGTCCGATTGCTGCCCAAGCGCAGAATGCGCGCGCGATGTGATAGAGACGAGTGGCACCGAGAAGCGCCGCGAATATGTGATGAGTGGATTGAGTTCGACCGTCTCGCCCGACCAAGACAGGACCAACATCACGTCGTCGGAGGTGATCATCCCCAGGTCGCCGTGGGATGCTTCTGTCGGATGCACGAAGAATGCCGGTGTTCCGGTAGAGGCAAACGTTGCCGCTATCTTCTGCCCGACGTGCCCGCTCTTGCCGACCCCCGCCACGATAACGCGACCGGCTGCTGCCCGCATCAAGCGTAGCGCTGTTCCAAATGGTCCGCCCAAGGGGCCCGCGAGCGCCTCTCGGAGCTGCGCCAAGCCCTCACTTTCCAGGTCCAGCGTCCGCATTGCTGAGGCAATTGGCAAGTGAGCGAGCCGCTTGCCACCATCAATGCTTTTGAGTTTGCGTAAAGTCCCTGCGCCCGCCGTCATGGCTGGTCTCCCCCAAAATTCCCCCGGCGACACGTAAGAGAAAAAGTGTCTTACGAATCTCGGGTCCTGTCTAGCTGGCTCGGCGCTTCCTCGTGCCGCATCCCCGTAATCTTTTCCAAACAGTGCGTGATTCGGCCTTTTCCCGCATTCGTGGCGATGTATGGCCATCGCGTGACGGTTGTTCTCATTAGAATGCCAAGTAGACCAACACGCCGAAAACGAATGTTTTTCCTGGTTTACCAGCTGCAACTGCTCCCAAACCTGCGCCTTTCCCGGCCTTAAGCCGCGCCTTCCAGCTCCTTGACGAGGCTCAACCCCCAGTGTGTGCGTCTTGTGCAAGCGTTAAAGGAGTTTTGTAAGTTCAGCTCGCAGCTGGGGCTCGAGGTCTCCACGCTCCAGCCCATAGGCGATGTTGGCTGTGAGAAAGCCGAGCTTAGAGCCGCAATCATAAATCGAACCATCGAAGCGCAGGGCGTAGAACGGCTGGTTGCTGCGCCCTAGCATTGCGAGCATGGCGTCGGTGAGCTGGATTTCTCCACCAGCCCCGTGCTCCTGACGCTCCAGCAGATCGAAGATCTCCGGTTGCAGGATATACCGCCCAGTGATGTGCAGATTAGAAGGTGCGTTGCCTGGTTTCGGCTTCTCGATCATACCTGTGACTTGAGAAACGTTTGCAGTTTGGTCCTTCACACCAACGATGCCGTAGAGGTGTGTCTGATCGTCTGGTACCGGCGAGACGGCAATATGGTTGCCGCCGAGCTCTTGGTACGCCACCATCATTGCTGCCAGGCAAGGCGTTGGCCCATGGTGCAGCATATCGGGTAGCAGCAGTGCGAATGGCTCGTCTCCTACGATGTCGCGGGCGCACCATACCGCGTGACCGAGCCCCAACGGCTCCTGTTGTCGCGTAAAGCTCGCGCATCCCGCGGGCGGCAACTCGCGGGCCAGCGCTTCCAGTTCTTTCGTCTTGCCGCGCGCAGCGAGCGTGTGATCGAGTTCAAAAGCCTTGTCGAAGTGATCCTCGATTACCCCTTTATTGCGCCCGGTAACAAAGACGAAATGCTCGATACCAGCAGCGCGGGCCTCATCGACCACGTGCTGAATTACTGGTCTGTCGACCACAGTTAGCATTTCTTTAGGCATAGCCTTGGTTGCGGGAAGAAAGCGTGTCCCCAAGCCTGCTACAGGAAAGACGGCCTTTCGAATGCATTTCGGGGCTGTCTGCATGAGGATCTCCGAGCGCAGTGTGATTGCAAATATGGGCTCAGGCCCAAATTTTGTGTAAATCTTCTAGGCCTATGAGTGGAAAAGCCTTTTGATTGGATCTTGGAGCAGGCATGTCGATGCTATGCTTTACGCCAATCGGGTTCGCATTGTTGAGAGAAAGCAATTAATGCCATGACCGTTCTTGTCACCGGCGGGGCCGGATACATCGGCAGCCATATGGTTCTTGAGCTCCTTGATTCAGGGGAGAACGTCGTCGTCCTCGATAATCTCTCCACCGGTTTCCGCTGGTCCGTACCCACCAATGCGACCCTTGTCGTGGGCGATGTTGGTGATCAGGAGCTCGTGCGCAGCATCGTTCGCAAGCTCGGTGTTAAGACTATAATTCACTTTGCCGGATCGATCATCGTACCAGAGTCCGTGGCAGATCCGCTGGGCTACTATCACAACAATACTGTAAAGTCGCGAGCCCTGATGGAGGTGGCGGTAGAAATGGGGATTGAGAAGTTTATCTTCTCCTCCACTGCCGCGGTTTACGGCAACCCAATTGAGGTCCCCGTCAGCGAGGACGCAGAACTCAAGCCCATGTCGCCCTACGGGTCATCGAAGTTGATGACCGAGATAATGTTGGCAGATGCGGCGCGTGCGCACAATTTTCGCTTTGTCGCTCTGCGTTACTTCAATGTGGCCGGTGCCGATCCACAAACGCGCTCGGGCCAGTCGACGCCCAACGCCACCCACCTCATCAAGGTCGCGTGCGAGGCCGCGCTCGGCAAGCGCCCGTTCATAGAGGTTTTTGGTACCGACTATCCGACTGGGGACGGCACCTGCGTCCGTGACTACATTCACGTGACCGACCTTGTCAGGGCGCACATGGCGGCCCTGCGTCATCTGCGCGATGATGGAGATTCAGACATATTTAACTGTGGGTACTCGAAAGGTTTCTCGGTGCTCGAAGTGATCGACGCAGTCAAGCGGGTATCCGGTGCCGATTTCGAAGTGCGGCTTGCCCCCCGCCGTGCCGGTGACCCGGCCGCAATTGTCGCAGCTTCCGACAAGATCCGCGTGCGCCTCGGCTGGCGGCCTGAACTCAATAATCTGGAGACAATCACTAGGCAGGCGCTTACATGGGAAAAGCACTTGCAACAGTTCAAGCATGCGAGCTGAGCCGGCGGCAGTACCTCGATAGGCAGCGCCTTAGTATCTCGCGAGCCGCAAAATTGCCCTGAAGTCCAGTGAGGTATGCCCGGGCGGCGATCCACTCGGGAGAAGTGCATTGTTTTCCGACAACAGACTTGGGACCGACTACGCAGTCCTTCGCGGGTTGAGTGTGATCGCATTAGCGGCACTTCTCATAATTCTTGCAACTCCGGTGCCTGCCGCTCAATCCTTTCGCGTGTTTCTCGAGGGAGTATGGCCGGAGGCACAAGCGCTTGGCGTCTCGCGCAGGACCTTCGATAGGGCCTTCCGCCGTGTAAAGCCTGACTATTCGCTCCCCGATCTCATCATCAAGGGGCGCAAGCGTGATGACAGCGCCGGTCAGGCCGAGTTTACGAAATCGGCCATGGCTTATCTCAGTCCGAAGTACTTACGCCGACTTGCCATTCAGGGTCGTAAGTTCCTCAAACAGCACGAACGTGCGATTGCGAATATTGAACAGACGACCGGTGTCGACAGGCATATTCTCGTCGCGATCTGGGGGCGGGAAACTTCGTACGGGCGCCACCGCTTGCGCCACGACTCAATCCGCGTTCTCGCCACGCAGGCCTACCTGGGTCGGCGGAAGGACATGTTCCGCAAAGAGCTGCTCTACGCTTTGAAGATGCTCGAGGACGGCACCCCGCGTTCCAAGATGCGATCATCATGGGCGGGAGCAGTGGGGCTGACACAGTTCATGCCATCCGAATACTACCAGCACGCAGCCGATGGTGACGGCGACGGCCGAGCCGACATCTTCAACTCCGTTCCAGATGCGCTTGCTTCTGCTGCGCGCCAGCTCGCCAACAAGGGCTGGGTTCGAGGCCTGCGTTGGGGCTATGAGGCACGGCTACCGAAAAATGGAGACTGTTCGCTGGAGGGTCCACCCGGTGCGCGCACTATTCGTGAATGGGCCGCACTCGGATTCGAGCGCGCCGGCCCGAAGCGTTTCCGCCCTGAAGAGGTCGACCATGAGGCCTACCTGATGATGCCGTCAGGCGCCTACGGCCCCGCGTTCCTGGCCACAGAGAATTTCCAGGTCATCCGACGTTACAACACCTCCGAGCTTTATGCCCTGTTTGTTGGCAATCTTGCTGATCGGATCGCCGGCGGCGGCGATTTTTACACGCCATCATCGACTATTTCTCAGCCGCGCACGCGACAAGTTAAGGAAATTCAGTCGGCCCTGATCAAGCGCGGTTATGCCCTACAGAAGATCGATGGCAAGATCGGTTCCAATACGCGCCGCCAGGTGGGGACCTATCAGAAGCGAAATAATCTCAAAATTGATTGCTGGCCGACCA
>JAUVPN010000043.1 GCA_030598645.1 Hyphomicrobium sp.
GTGCCCTTCTTGGGCTCCAAACAAAGCTGTGCTTGCGTACCGTAATACGAGGGGGTTCCCGGTGCGTAGCGTTGACCTAGTAATAATCGCGTTGAGCGTTAGTTTGACGGCAGGCAGTGTCGCTCAAGCTAGTGATCAGCTTGTGATGCCCTTTGATTGTAGCGTCGAGCAGGGGCGGCTGTTGATTTCGCCCGCGACGGAGAAAAGCTATCCCATCGTTGGGCCACGCGATGAGCAGATGCTCACGTCCTGTACGTTCTCGCCATCCAAGGGCTGCCAATCGCTGATGGCGCACAGTTTCGACATATCATGTGGGGGAGTTCGCGTTTCCTGGATGCAGGTTGTTGGCGCTATTGGGAAATCGGCTGCCGTTCGCTCGTGGATCAATGAGGAGCGGCTCAACGTTGAGCTGCTTGGGGGCAATAACCGTGGCGCGAAGCAGACTTGCTTTGCGCCTCCTTCGGGATTGGGGGCGGGCGGAGGACACGGGTGGCGTGGCGTAGTTGTTTCCAATACTTGTCTGCCACGGCGCAGTGAAGCTGGTTTCGAACATATGATTTTCCCTGTGGACTATGCGCCTGTTAGCGAACTGGGAGCGCGGTTTGTTTCTGCGACAGCTGCAGACAATGCCGGCAAACCGGACGAGGCATCACCGAGACCAGTTGCTGCTGACTTAGTAGAGACCGTCGTGGCCAAGGCCTATCCCGATCCAAGCTGGAAACCGCTGTCCGAGCCCGTGACAAGGGAGGCTGGGTTGGTGCCGGCTGTGCTGGCATGGAGTGAGTGGGTGACTGTCGTTCGGTCAGGCGATGACCCAATGGTGACGTTTGCCGATGGGGGCAGCCTGGATTTCGACCGCCTTGTTTGGCTGATCGTTGCTATGGCAGCTGCCACGACGACGGTGATCGTGTGCGCGCGCAAGTCGACCGCGTGGGCCTCAAGGCTTGATACGTTTTCTCCCACCTTCGCCCCGCTCATGAGGCGATTGGGCCTCGTCGATCATGGTGCCGGCCGATTTGATGATGCCGGCGCGCCCCTCACCGCGGCAGGTCGTGCGGTTGCTGCGATTCTCGGTCAGGCGAAGGCTGCAGTCGCACAACTTAAGAAGGCAGGACCGCTGCAAGAAGTGCTTCTGTCCGAGCTCGCGCTCGTCAACCAGCGGCTGGAAAAGGTCGATGCCGCCGCGGCAGAGGGGCATGAGACTGGAGAAAAATGCGCGGCGCAGTTCCGTTTTCTCGTTCGTGATTTGGAGCGCATCCACCGTATAGCCGACAGTGCAGCAGCGAGCTTTTCTTGCGGCCGCGAGGTTGCCATTCTTCCCAAGACGGCGAGCGAGGCGTATTCCGTTCTCGGCGTTAATCCTGACGTTAGCGAAAGTGTCTTGAAGAAAGTCACGGATGCCCTGCGCATGAGCTGGCATCCCGACCATGCCCATGACGAAGCGGACCAGCGCCTACGCGAAGACCGCATCCGCCAGATCAATATTGCGTGCGATCTGATCAGCCGAAATCGCGACTTAGTGTGAATTCGCCTGACTCGGTGGGGATTTGGATCTCAGGGTCGTTAGTGTTTGTTGCGGTGGAGGGCGACCCTTCCGTTATCTCCCCCTCGGCCTCCAATTGCGGAGCTACCTCGGCCGGATCGCTCACCGTGCGTGAGCGGCCGTCGAAACTAGCACCTTGCTCAATCGACAGGCTGCGGCTGTGAATGTCGCCTTCAACTTGGGCCGATGAGTGCAATATAACGTTGGTACCTAGAATGGCGCCATTAATGCGTCCGAATACTGCGACCTGATCGGCTGCAATCGACCCGTGAATGAGAGCCTGCTCACCGATCGTAAGTTCTCGGCAGTGCAGGTCGGCCTGGATATTTCCATTGACCCGCAAAGAGCCTTTGCAGCGAATAGTGATCGTCTGACCCTCAATTGAAAGGTCCTTGCCGATTACAGATGCGGGATCGTCCTGCGTTATTCTGGGAGCGGGCGAGTTTTTTGTCGCGGGTAGTGCGGGCGGGTCCTCAGCCTTCAACTTAGGTGCGACCACGCGGAAGGTCTTTGGATCCGACTTACGTTGGAACATGGTACTTATCTCCCTCAGCTTGTGATCCGCTGCAAAAGAGGCGCGCTGAGGTGGTGGAATTATGTTAGCCGAAGGGAAAGTGTGAGACCTGTGGCAGCGAGGCCAATACACACGCCGGAACGAAAGGTTAAAAGCCTGATGCGTGGGCTTGTCGGTGCGGTCATGGCAGTGAGCTTTGCAACGATGGCAATTGCGCAGGACGACCGCGCCGCGGAGCGGCACCAAATGGTGGAGGAGATCAAGGAGCTCTCCGCCCAAGTAGTTACTGAGACTGGGAAAAGGGGACTCGATCCGCGTGTGCTGCACGCTATGGAGACTGTGCGGCGCCACGAGTTCGTGCCGAGATTTCAGCGGCGTGCTGCCTACAAGAACCGGCCGTTGCCGATCGGCGGGGGACAGACGATCTCTCAACCGTTCATCGTCGCGCTAATGACGGATCTCCTGAATCTGCAACCTGAGCATAAGGTGTTAGAGATAGGCACCGGCAGCGGCTATCAGGCGGCCGTGCTGTCCAAGCTCGCCAAACACGTTTACACGATCGAGATCGTTGAGAGCCTCGGCAAGGCGGCAGCAAGCACACTGTCGGGTCTCGGATACACTAACGTCCACACGAAAATCGGTGACGGCTATGCGGGTTGGCCCGAGCATGCGCCATATGACGCCGTCATCGTCACCGCCGCGCCGGACCACATCCCGACCACGCTTATTGAGCAACTCAAGCCGGGTGGCCGCTTGGTGATCCCCGTCGGTACACTCTGGCAGGAACTGTTGGTCGTCACCAAGCACGCCAATGGCACGACGACGAGCGAAGATGTCGTCCCGGTGCGTTTCGTGCCGCTCACTCGTAAGAAGTAGGGGGCTCAGTTGGCCGACCCAGCATTAGTGCTGGCCATATAAGTCAAATAGGCGATCAGCGCGTCGAGATCGGGGTCGGAGACCATTGTCTTATCAAAACCTGGCATCTGTTGCCTGGGCCATGTGCGCACCGATTTCGGGCTGCGGATCAGCAGGCGCAGCCCCTTAGGAGTCAAGTACTGGGTCGGGTTCATGGGTTTGCCCAAGTCAGGCCCCATGACGCCCGCGCCGGCGCCTTTCATGCGGTGACAGGACAGACACTGAACCGTAAAGACTTCTTGGCCGCGTCGTGCTGGGGCGCCGGCGGGGACATCTTTTCCAACCACCATTTGCGGCCAGCGTTGTGCCGGAGCCATAACGCCCGACAGAGCGGTGAGCGCGAACGGCCACTGCTCGCTTCTAATACCGGAACGATCGGGGTGCTCCCACACCAGATAGAAGGGCCCCGCGCTGACATCCCTACCTGGCAGATCGGGCCATGGCCTGGCCGGATCCTGAACGGCAATCCAAGCCTTTGAGCCGGCTTTCGCGCCGTCCCTCACAAGGCTGAGTGGGATCTGCGAAACGAAGTCGTCAGTTGCGCGGGCTTGCAGAGTGTCGAAGGGCGCATCAGGCGGAAAGTTGAGAAGTGAAAGCAGTGGTACGGCTTGATAGGTCATGGCGCGGCGGTAGGACACATCATCCGGTACAGTGATCTGCATTGCATCGGGGTGTGCAAGCAGAGCGGCAGCTGTATGGCGCTGAGATCGGGAACCTAACTCAATCGTAAGCACTGTATCGTCTGCCCAACCGGTTCCGGTAAAGCAGGTGACGCTTGCCAGCACAATCACGGCAAGTGCCGTCAAATTCTTCATTGGTGTGTTCCTCAACTTTGGCCCTATTGCCTGATGCCCCCCCCGAAGTTGGGCCACGCTAGAACGGCAGGCGCAATCACGCCTGAATGCGAAGCAAGTGCATTGAAAAACTCAATTCATACATAAATATCGTTTGCTTTTCCTGCGTTTTGTATGAGACACAGCCTTTCAAGCTAGAATTATTGTCGTCACCAATTGGTTCGGAATAATTTGCTTTCGGCTAACGCTGCCTTCGGGTTGGCTGACAATGAGAAACGCTAAAAACGTGTTTTTGTTGCGAGGCGACCGCTACACTGGAACAGTGGCGTTTAGAGCGAATGACAACCTCGTAGGTTTCTGCGGAGGCATACTTCGTGCCAGAAAATTTTTTAGTAGTTGATGACCATCCTCTGTTTCTCGAAGCCCTCAAGCTTGTTCTACATGGCGCCTATCCAGACGCCATCGTGTATGACGCGACGTCGATCGATTCGGCACATGCCGCCTTCGAGTCATACCAGAAGTTTGACCTTGTCCTTCTCGATCTTTCGATGCCGGGGACGCGTGGTCTTGACGGGTTGGTGGAGCTTAGAGGTCGCTATCCTAAGCAACCAATCGTCGTCGTTTCGGCTTTGGAAGACCCGCGCATTGTGCACGAGGTGATGACCTGTGGTGCTGCGGGCTTTATCTCAAAGTCGATGCGCGGCGCTGAACTTGCAATTGCCATTCGAGAGGCTTTGGACGGAGGCCTGGTTTTGCCGAAGGACTATAGGCCCCCTCAGGCAGATGCTTTGCCGACCAGCACGTCGGAACTCACAGTGCGACTTGCGACACTCACGCCACAGCAGGTGCGGGTACTGCAGATGCTCCGCCAAGGTATGCTCAACAAACAGATTGCCTATGAGCTTGGCGTAGGCGAGACCACGGTCAAGGCACACGTTTCTGAAATATTGCGCAAGCTTAGGGTCTCCTCACGAACGCAAGCAGTCATTGAGGCTGCAAAAATCGACTTTAATGCCATCGTCGCACCGACGAAGGACCGCGATGGGGAACCCGCTTGAAGCAATTCTCTCAGGCCAAGAGGTGCACCATCAGTGCGCGAAGCTCGGCGGGCTTTACCGGCTTCAATAAGACATCGCAGCGCGCCACGCGCGCTCTGTCCGCAATAGCTGGAGAATGATCGGCGGTCACCACAATAACCGGCAAGTTGGGATCTATCTCGGTGCGCAGATATTCTACGGCATCGAGGCCGCATTGACTGTTGTTCAGGTGATAGTCGGCGAGCATGATTTCTGGACGGAAGCCGTCGTCGATAAGCGAGTTGAGCTCGGCGAGACTGGGCACTGCTCGAGCCTCACACGACCAGCGCTCCAATAAGGTCTGCATCGCTTCGAGAACTGTTGCGTCGTTGTCGATGACGACAACCTTGGCTCCGGCAAGACCATAGGGGCGGCCGCAGCCCGCCCTTGAGTTTGGTATCGCGCGCGTATCGACGGTGGCCGCAAAGGGTAGGCTAACCGTAAAAAGTGTTCCGCAGCCAACGCGGGAGCAAAAATTGATCGGATGTCCAAGCGCATCTGCCATACGCTTCACGATCGAAAGTCCGAGGCCAAATCCGCCAATATCTGGTCGGTCAGCACCGGGGCCCCGCTGGAACTCTTCGAAGATCAGCGCTCGCTCTGCTTCGGGAATACCAGGTCCTGTATCCCAGACCTCAATGCGAACGTCTGCACCGCGGCGCCGAGCTGCAAGCATTACAGAACCTTGCTCCGTGTATTGCACTGAATTCGCGAGCAGGTTTTGCAGTATCCTCCGCAACATTAGGGGATCAGACATGACGGCGAAGGTGTTCCGCCGCCAGGTCAGATCAAGACCCTTGGAGCGCGCCATTGGCCCTATGTCGACCGCGAGAGAGGAGAATAGCTCTTCGAGCGGGAATGGCTGAAATGTCGGTGTGATTGCGCCTGCTTCAAGTTTTGAAATATCGAGAATGGATTTGAGAAGATCCTCAATCGTCGTGAGCGCATGTTCGATGCGATTAGCAAGTCTTTTATGGTCGATCTTTCCGTCAGACTCAGCGAGCGCGCTTGCTGATAGGCGGGCGGCATGCAGTGGCTGCAGTAGATCGTGACCAACTGCCGTGAAAAAGCCAGTCTTGAAACGGTTTGCGCGCTCCGCCGCGTCGCGCGCCGACATGAGCTCGTCGTTGGAGCGCTCAAGGCTTGAGAGAGCGTTTTTTAACTCATCTGTTCTGACGCGGACCTGCTCTTCAAGCGCGATTGCTGTCTGGAAAAGTGAGTAGGCGTTCGCTTGTTGCTCCATCGATTTCTCAACCCTCTGCATGAGTGCAGCGTTGATCTTCAGGAGCTTGGAGACCTGCCGCTCGAGGCCTTCAATTTCCGTTATCGGTCGGGACGTGTCAGACGAACGATCCATCTTCAGTTATCTGTCCGCCGCTGACCGAAGGCGATCCCGGTCAATGTCTGATTGAGATGCATGGCGTTGTACTGCTCGCCATAGGTATGGAACCCGGCGACGGAGTATTTTCTATAGAGCTGATTCAATTGGTGGCGGACCTGCCGCGTTTCCGCGTCGAGGCGCCGGAGTATGCAGTCGAAGCCGACGACAAGATCTATTCCTCCGAGCATGGAATTGAGGTGCTCCAGCATGTCTTCAGTCGAGCTCAGTATGTCCTGCGGTCTGGCGACAGTGAATACGAGCCCCTCATCGATGGCGCAGAAGAAGGAGAGGCTGTGGTCCGGGTTCATGTTGCGAATCGAGCGGCAGTAATAGTCGCGACCAACTTTGACCACGAGAGGATAGGAAGCGAAGCTAAAAGGGCCCAAGTCTTCTGGCATAAGACCTATGGCAGACGCATATTCAAGGGCCGCCGGTTCAGCATTGAGCTCGTGAACGATACGGTTTTCTGAGTCCGCGGCCGTGACGACCAATTTGATCGGCGTCGGTTCGAAATTTTGTGTCCTAAACACGCGGAAGGGGAAATCGCTTTCGATCATCAGCAGGATCGCAGATCGTTGCGGGATCAAACCATTGTGAATGAGTGATGTGCGTTGGAAAGCGAGGTCATCTCCGGAGGACCCGCCGACGAGTTGGATGTCTCCGATCGCCCAATGAATTGCCGCGACGATCGCTTCCTCCGCGTTCGAAAGCCCATCCACCAGCGTTAGCGCAAAGACACTATCTTTCAGCGGTCGGGGCGATGTCGAAGAAAGCTGCGACGTCAGCCGACGTGCAGTTTCGGTAGCTCGTTCGACTCCGAACTGGTCGATATTATTGATGATGTCCGCATGAATACGGAAACCGTCATGCGGAAAGGCTAGGAGAAGCACCCCACCTTCCATCATCCCTAAGGGTGTGATCTCGCCAGCCGTCGAACATCCAGAAAAAGGCACCCCTGGAAATTCGGCCGCAAAGGCAGCCGAAAGCTCTTCGGCATCATGCTCCATTGAAAAGAAAGCAATAATGTATTGAAAGTCGGTCGAGCCTAGACGGGTTTTTAACTCGTCGATGGCATCGCGCGTAGAGCTGAGGCCGCTCGCGGCGACACGAATTCCGCACGCGCTAACGGACGAAGAAGCCCGGGACACAACTCTTTACCTTCCGTTGGCGGCTTATGTTCGTCCAATTGGACGCCAGCCAATTCCTTGTGGGCGAAAGGCTGCCACAGGTCGAGCGCTACGGCAAATGTGCTTTATTCGCAAAGGCGGTCTGCCGCTCCGCGTGTGAATGTGAGCGATGGCTGCTCATCCCCAAAGAAGGGGATCATTTGGCAGCAAGGCCTTCGCGAAGCGAATGCCGGCGGCGACCCCGTTGCACCAGACTACTACACCTGCGAAGCGCCGGCCGCTCGCCAGTTCAACAAAGACGATGCTATCGGGTGCAAGTTGTGGCACCCGCTCCAGTCCCAAGCCGCCAGAGGAGACGTCCCGGACAAATGCCTCGGTGGTTTTGCGATTATGCGTGATGACGCATGGTTGGCAAAGCGTGCGGCGCGCCGAACGTCGACGCTGCGGTAGATCGGGCAGCCGAATCTGACCTTTTGCGTCGAGGCACGGGGATCCGCCATTTGCCGCTTCTGCGAGCAGTTTCTTCAACACATTGGAATTACGAGCATACTGAGCAGAAAGCTCGCGCACGACATCGTGGTGTAGTTGCTGGAGCGCGCTCAACGAGTCTTTGCAAGCATTGCGCCAGGAGTTGGTCAGCGAAAAAAGGTGCAGTGTCGAAGCGCGCTCTTCGCCGATTTGATTTGCGTCGGTGAAGTAGCGCACAAGCACCGATCTGGCAGGTTCCAAATTGTGATAGAATTGGGAAAAGACATTGATGGTATGTTCGTTGAGATGAGTTTCAATCATCAAATTTCGCATTGCCATTATGATTGCGGGCTCGTGAGGCAAATACGGCTTGAGGCTTGCTTCGCTGCGCTGTGCTGTCGGCCCCCGTAACGCGTTGACCGCGCTCGCGATAGCCACCGTCAATAGTGCGGCGGAGTGCATCTCGTAAACAAGCGTTTCAAAAATCGATCCGGTTGAATCTCCGATATCGCCCAGTCGGGGCTCACTGTTGAGCGCTGTCATTGCAGCACTTCCTTTTAGCCCTGTCTGGTAGGATTTTGCCAATAATTGCATGTCCACCCCGTCCGCATACGATTGAAACCAATCTTAGCAATGGGACAGCTAACGTTTCGTTAGGCATATAATTGTCGGTGAGTTACAGCGAGTAATCTCAACGTGCAAAAAACTGATGATATAATGACACAGCTCTATTTTGCCCGCCGTGAGAACAAGTCCTGTAAGCGATAAGCGTTAGGGTCCCGCGCGAGATTGTCCGCTGCGGCGGCTTACGATGCCCAAGCCAAGATGCGCTGCCTGTCTTAGCGTGTCAGCACGATGAAGTCGGTATAGGCCCCCATCTCGTGGCTGCGGGCATTATCAGAGACGATCAACGAGGCGCCGGTCCAAAGGAGCTCGGAAATTCGACGTCGTGCGTCCTCTGGCATCTCGATACGGTCGAGCGCGCCCGCAGCCGTTTCGGGCGGGTGGCGGTTGGGAGTTGTCGGCGAGGCAACCTTATTCTTGGCGCGCTTGCCCCTTCTGCGCTTTCGGCTCTTCTTCTGAGCCTTGCCGCGTTCTGGCATGGTAACCGCAGTCCACTTTAAGAGGGAACCACCCGGCTCCGCGCCGAGTGCCACGTAAACGTGAGTCCCAAGCGGGCGATCCGCATCGCGGACGGTTACCGGCGCCTCGTAGACGTCCTTCCAGTCCTGCCGGACAAAGACACGTCCTTCTTTTTTGCTGATGAAAACGGAGACCGCTTTGCCTCGACGGTCGGCCTCTTGGACCTTTGCCTTGGCGAACTTTTCGGCAGCCACGGCGTCTTTCCAAGTTTCTACCGCGTCGAATGCGGCGCGTGTAGCAACTGCCTCGCGTGCACGCGCATGAGCAAAATCGAGGTGCGCTTGCCTGAGGCCTTTTTCGGCGGCGGCCATGGCCTTAGCGGCGGCCTCGCGTCCCTCTGAGTCACGTACTTCAGATAGATCTTCCGCTGCGAGTTTGGATACCCGTGTTCTTGCCGCCGCAAGAGCCGATTTGGCTACCTTAATGTCGTCGACGGCTCCTCGTGCAATTTTTGCCGTCTCATTTGCCGTTTTAAGTGCCGCCTTGGCAGACAGTTCAGCCGCCAGTTTTTCAGCTACTGCCTGTTTTTTCATCACGGCCGCGTATTCGGCGGGATTGAGCGTCGTCGGTACGATAGCGGGTTTTTTATCAAGGTCGGGAGCATTGGCGGCCGTCGTCGTCCCTATGTTCTTTGCACCATCTAGGCTTGCCAGCTCAACCGTCCCCGTTGTTTCCGGAGCTTCGGCTTGTTCGCTGATCTGCGCAGCGTTCGGATACAACTTTGGTGTCGGTAAGAAGTTATGAGTGATCGCGAAGGGCTTTGTATCGCGGGGGGTGACGACCACACGTGTGCCCATCTGTGTTAAGCCCCATAGGCTTTTGGCGAAGGAATAGGGAAGCCGAATACAACCATGAGAGGCAGGGTAGCCCGGAATGACGCCTGCGTGCATTGCGATGCCAGACCATGTGATGCGCTGCATGTATGGCATCGACGCACCGCGGTAAATATTTGAATAGTGACGCCGGCGACGTTGTATGATGGAGAACACACCGGTCGGTGTGCGATGGCCGCGCATGCCGCTGGAGACCCGCGAGCGCGCGACCAGGCCATTTTCGCCATAAATGGCGACGTGCTGGCTGCCTAGAGAAACGACGGCAAGGAGGGGTCCGGTGGGGGCCTTTGACGCGACCTCCTTATTCGGTTTCGACTGGCGGTTGCGGGAACGCCGAACCCTGCGTTTTCGTATTCTCCGACGCTTAGCCTGTGTTTGGTAGCCAAATAGATTTCCAAAGCCCTGTTGAGCAGCGGCTGGCTGGACGGCGGTTCCGAGCGCAATAGTGGCAAGCCCCACCGTAACGAAGGCCGCCATATACATCGCTATGCGGCGCCAAGGCGCTGCGGCACAAAGGATGTTGCGCACGGTGTCTCTCTCCCCCCTGTTCGCGAATTCCAAAGCTGTTAACATACCCCACATATCGGTGCTGTGCCCGGGTGAAATTGGAACAGCTTTCTTATCGTCCAGAAGTGTTGCACTCGAGTTGCCAAACAGGGGTCGTAAGGGTTGTATTTTTTCGGGGATGTCGACCAAGGTCCCCCTGGCATAGTCCCGAGCTTCCCGTGTTGGGAAAGACGCGCACCCCGTCTCCGCCTCAATTTCTCACAGTTTGGCTACAACTATTCGGTTAAGCAGTCTTTGCTGGGAACAGCGAGAATGAGGATCGGCACGTGCGGCGACAGTCTTCAACCAGATGTGAGACAGTATTTTTGCTGCTTCTGGCGCTCGTACTTGCAGGAGCCGCCGCCTTCGCCGGCGAAAAGAGACTTCCAACCGGTTTTGTCTATCTGCACGACATCGATCCGAGCATCATACAGGACATGCGCTATGCGGGGCATGACAATTTTATGGGTGGCCCCGTTCCGGGTTACAAGGCGCCCGAATGTATACTCCTACGTTCTGCAGCTAAGGCGCTGTCGCGCGTGCAAATGGACTTGAAGAGTCGCGGTCTTTCGCTGAAGGTCTATGATTGTTACCGACCAAAGCGTGCCGTGCGCGCGTTTGTCAGGTCAGCGGCTGATAGAAGAACCGATGCTGCGCTGAAGCGCTTCTATCCCAACATCAGGCGGTCGCAACTTTTGCGTCGTGGGTATGTGGCGAGCCCTTCCATGCATTCGAAGGGCGCGACAGTCGATCTGACGCTCGTTGCGCTGCCAGAAAAAGAGGCCGCCACATTTGATCCCCTCCAGACCTATGGCGCTTGTACCGCACCGGCAAAGGACCGTGCGCCCGACAATAGCGTCGACATGGGAACGGGGTTCGACTGCTTCGACCGTAAGAGCCACACGTGGAGCCGGGCCATCTCGCCTGAGCAGCGCAAGTGGCGCCAAACGTTGCGCAAAGCGATGGCCAAGCAGGGGTTCAGCAACTATTCGAAGGAATGGTGGCACTATACGTACCGTCAGGCAGCCAGCGGGAGGCGCTATGATTTTCTGGTGACGCCACGTAACGAAAATTATGGCGACAGGTAGGAGGCACAAATGCTGCGCGTTTGAATTTCTGCGTCTCTATTCTGCAGTAATCCACTCGCGTCCTTGTTTGGCGTCTGCCAGAGAAAAGACCTTCACCTGCGCCGGCATCAGGAAGCCGAAGGCCGTGACCGACAGCCGGATCCATTCGACGTCGGTCACCACAGCAATCTTGTCCCACTTGAGGAAGTGCCCCATGCCGACTTTGGTGTCTGCCCATAGAGCGCCAGGATCCATACCGGAAAAATCAGCGCCGATCTGATAGTAGAGTCGGACCCTCTCGTGCTGAGCAAGCGCGCGCTCAACGGCTGGTATGAGCAC
>JAUVPN010000050.1 GCA_030598645.1 Hyphomicrobium sp.
AAGCTGTTACGGGCGACTATGGATGCGGCAAGGAAGTCGACAACTGGTTGAAGAAAGTCGCCAAGTCGCTAAAGCCAAAGCCAAAGCCCAAAAAGAAACCGACTAAGAAATGGATACCGCCGAGCGAACGACGCAAGATTACGATGGCCCAGCTGCCGTCTGCATGCCGCCAAGTTCTCGATAGCCGTGGGAGCAAACTGGCGGCAGAGGATGTGCCGTTAGTGAAGCAAGTGAAAACAACGGCGAACAAATAGCTAGTCAGCCATATCTCCGATGGGGACTGGACAGGAGATGCCGGTTCCGCCCAGGCCACAGTATCCATGCGCGACCTTTGACAGGTACTGCTGGTGATACTCCTCTGCGAAATAGAACTCAGGCGCTGGAACGACCTCGGTGGTGATAGAGCCGAAACCGCCTTCTGTTAGCATCTTCTGGTACTCGACTGTTGAGGCCTGTGCCATGGTATGTTGGGCCTCAGTAAATGTGTAGATACCAGAGCGGTACTGCGTTCCAACATCGTTGCCCTGTCGCATGCCTTGCGTTGGGTCGTGGCTTTCCCAGAAGGTCTTGAGTAATTGCTCGTAGCTGATGCGTCTTGGATCGTAGACGATAAACACCACTTCGTTGTGGCCGGTAAGGCCTGAGCATACCTCTTCGTAGGTTGGATTAGGTGTTAACCCGCCCGCATACCCCACGGCGGTGATCCAGATGCCGTCTTTGAGGTCCCAAAACTTACGTTCTGCACCCCAGAAGCATCCCATGCCGAACATTGCTTTCTCAGTAGCAGGCGGGTAGGGCCCCTTTAGCGGACGGGAGAATACGTGGTGCTCCTTGGCTGTAGGAATTGAACTATCGCGGCCTGGAAGGGTTGTCTGAGCGGTTGGCATTTTGGTTTTCTTGTCGCGCAAAAGCATCGCAATCACCTAAGCTTTGGAACAGTTACGCACTTGATATAGTAACGGGCCAGAGATACCTGCAGGCCATCAGGGCCGCCCTCATGTTATCGTGATTGGCGGTCATGTTGCCAGGGTCTTGAGTATAGGGGAGTTAAGCCGATGGCCGATGTCCTGGCAGCGATGGGGCAATCCGCGAAAGCAACGACCGCGCCGAAGCCGGTGCGAACCGTGTATGAGTCCGGCGCGGGGCGCAAGCTGGCCTTCTCGTTTGTCTTTCTGCTGTTGCTTCCGTTCTTTGTCAGCCTGCCGGCGATGCTCTATTGGCGCATCTCGCAGGGCCATTGGGTCGGCACGATCGGGCTGATGATCTTGGCGGCCGGGTTCACGTTCATCATGTTCCTGGTAATCATCGAACTCATGCATTCGTTGCGCGCTCGCGTCGAGCTAGGCGACAAGTCGGTGAAGATGACGTTGCCCTCAGGCCGCGGCCCGACCCCGGTGCTGCGCTACGCGACGCGTGAAATCCCTTATGACCAGATCCAGGCAGTTGAAACGCGGCGGGAAGTATACGGCGGTTCAATCGCGCCAACTCTTCTTAAAGGTGCGCGCCTTATTCTGAACGACGGATCCCCGGTTCGGCTGGGCTATGTGAGCGAAGCGAACACGGATCCGTGCTTACCCTTTCCCGAAATTGCGCGTCAGATTGCTGATCGCGCGGGCCTCGCTGTAAACGATCGTGGCAACGTGCGCCGTTCGATTCAAAAGAAATTCCTTGGCCTCAAGAAAGAGATCTTGGACGAGGAAGAAGGGCCAGTCGAGGAAGCCGAAATTGAGGCGCTCAATGAGAGTCATCACCGCTGGGTAATGCGATTGATCGGTCTTCTTGGCGTGCTGATTGTGCTCGGCATTGCCGTCGATATCATTTTTCCGCCGAGCAGCGGTCTGCCGCCTGCGCTAACGAGCCTAAAGTCGTTCGTTATTCCCGCCGATACGTCCCTTGGAAATTAATAGTCAGGACCCACCGTGTATGCGGCCGCATCAATTTATATGGACTTTGAGACTGTGGCGGTGGCGGCCCAGATAGCCGCAAAGAATTGCCAGTAAGCCAAACAAGACGAACGTAGGCAAATTCAAAAAACTCAAGACAACTGTCTTCCAGACCCATGCGGGTGTGGATTGGACGATAGCCGTTTGCGTAGCTTCGAGCGAAACTGGGGCAAGCTCTTTCCAGTGATCGATCACGCTCGTTGCCTCGAAGGGGCCTGTGCCGTTCCAGGCAGGCGTGGCGTCGGTGACAAGCGCCACTACGGCAACCAGAGCGAACAGGGAAGCGAGAAAGCGCAAAGCAGCCATGAGGCGCAGTTCTCCTTTGCAGTTACCTCAAGTTGCGCACGAATTACGGCGGATTGCCCGCCCCGCGCAAGCCATCACCTTATGCTCAAGGTCTTATGTAGACTTTGTAGCGTCGCGACGGCGTCTTGACCGGCAAAAAGAAAACCATCGATTCCGGCAGCCTTCAGCGCTGCCTCTTTGTTCCCAGGATGCCCTGCCATCAGCACCGTTGTGGCACCCGCTACTTTGAGAGATTTCGCGGCGGCCTCGGCCTGATCTGCGTAAATCGCATCAGACGAACATAGACAGGCTACACTTGCACCCGACTCTGTGAATGCGGCAGTAGCCGCGTCTACGTCCTTGTAGCCGTCACAGTTGAGACCTTCAATGCCCCCAGCAGCAAGGAAGTTCCAAACCCACGTCGATCGCGTGTTGTGGTCGACGATATCGCCAAGGTTTGCCAAGAATACGCACGGTTGTTTGCCTGTCTTGGTGAGAACTGCGTCAGCGTCGTCGCGCAGTGCTTCAAACGCTTCGCCCAAACGGTGGGGTGCTAATGCTCGCACGTGTTGATTTCCGCAGATCACCGGCGCTTTCGCGTGCGGTGTAACCTTGACGCCGTCATCGGCCAGCAATGGAAAGACGGAAACGCCGGTGAGCGGTGTCGTCCACTTTGCAATCGACGTACTGCGAGTATCCGCGGTGCGCGCGATCTGGTCTTGCAGGTATCCGGAAGAAAGAGTTGCAGCGAGGCCGCCCTTGGCCTCGATTTCCTGGAATAGGGCCCAAGACTTTTTCGCCAGCTCGTCGGTGAGCTTTTCCACGTACCAGGAGCCACCGGCTGGATCGATCACGCGTCCTAGAGAAGACTCTTCTTGCAAGACAACGTGGGTGTTGCGTGCTATGCGCCGCGCAAAGCGGTCAGGTGAGCCCAGTGACCATGTGTAGGGCAGAATGGTGATCGCGTCAGCACCGCCGAAGGCCGCGCCCGCGCAGGCTACCGTTGTGCGCAACATGTTCGTCCACGGATCGCGCTTGGCCATCATGCGCTCCGACGACACGGCAGTGATATGCATGTTGATTGGCGAGGCATTGGAGGCTTCGCCGATACGAGCAAGGATACGGCGTGCGGCGCGTATCTTCGCAGCGCCGAGGAATAGATCGGTGTCGACTGATAGTGCGAAAGCGATATTTCTGAACGCGTCCTCGGCCGCAGTGCCGGCTGCCTCGAAGGCGCGCAAATAGCTAACAAGCGTAGCAGCAAGAAAAGCTAGCTCTTGCGCCTCGCTGGCACCTGCCTCGTGTGGAATAGTTGCGTCGACGAGGACGCTCGTAAGCTTGGATTCGCGACTCCGCGCTTTGGCTGCAAGATTGATAGTCTCGGAGAGCGCAACCTCAAGCGGTGCCCAGGTGCTGCCGAAGCGCGTGAACGTGCCTAATGGATCAATGTTGAGGTGACCCCGGACAGTGCCGGGCTTGAAACCAAGAGTTGAAAGTGCGCCTAGAAAATGACGCGCGGTATCCGCGCCGGCCAGGCCACCCTTGAGTTGGATCGGTGCGTAGTCGAGATAGACGCCGGCCAGCGTGGTAGCCATGTCGGCGGGGCTCGTTATCTTGATCCCGAACTGACCCGGGCTCTCGATCTGCAGCACAATGCCGTTGGCACCTCCTTCCAGTTCTTCCAGGATGCACTTATTGGCCGCGGTTGGATCAGGCTCGCTCAAACGTTGGTGGATCTGCCAGCCAAGTCCGTCAGGTTGTGCGTTCGTGCCCCGTGTAAAGGGTGCAGCCCCCGGCATTGCTGCCGCCGCGCCTTTGAGCTCATCGGCGCGCGTGTAAAGAGGCTCGATGCGCAATCCATCAGCGGAACGCGAAACGAGCCGCTTGTCGAAGTCGGCACCTTTGAGTGCCTTTTCAACAAGCTGGCGCCAAATGTCGTAAGTGCCGGGCTCAAAGCTGCTGGCAAGGGCGCGCAGTGCAGGATGTTCCGTCATAGTCTCGAGGTCCTCGCTGGCCCTCATCATCATTCGCCTCTGTCCGGCGTGCTCCAGTGCATTCTATAATCGCTCAGAGCGAGGCTGCGCACGCCCAAAACGCAAGTTGTAGCCTACCGCGTCGCTTCAACGCGGCAGGTCCTTATCACTACTAGGGCGCCCATAGTTCGTCCCAGGTCGGCCATGCAACTGATGTTTGCAATGGCCTGGCTCCCATGCCAAGACGCGATTGCGGCTTAATGAGTCGCGAGTTTCCCATACTTAAAGCCGGAGACAGCCATGAGCCAGTCGGTGATGCAGGACGGTAAGATCTTCGTCGGCAAGAGCGTCAAGCCCGAGTATCTGGACCTGCCATTGGCAAACCGGCATGGACTGGTTACCGGTGCCACCGGTACGGGCAAGACCGTCACATTACAGATTTTGGCCGAAGGATTCTCGCGGGCAGGCGTCCCTGTGTTTGCCGCCGATATAAAAGGCGATCTTTCCGGCATGGCCGCAAAAGGTGAGCCCAAAGACTTCATTGCGAAACGTGCTGAGCTGGTTGGGTTAGAGAATTTCGAATACGAGGCAAGCCCGACGGTTTTCTGGGACGTTTTCGGCGAGATGGGAATTCCTGTACGCGCGACCGCCAATGACATGGGCCCTTTGCTTCTATCGCGCATGTTAGAACTCAACGACGTGCAGGAAGGTGTGCTCAACGTCGCATTCCGAGTGGCAGCTGACGATAAATTACCATTGCTGAACCTCGCCGATCTGCGCGCCATTATCTATCACGTGGCCGAGCGTTCCAAGGAACTGTCCACCAAGTACGGGAATATTGCAACCAGTTCCGTCGGTGCGATTCAACGACGTCTGTTGGTGCTGGAAGAGCAGGGCGCCAAGGAATTCTTCGGCGAGCCCGCACTCAAGATTCAGGATTTCATTCGCACTAGCCCCGACGGCCGTGGGGTGGTCAACGTTCTCGCTGCTGATAAGCTGATGGAGAAGCCGCGGCTTTATGCAACGTTCCTATTGTGGATGCTAACCAAGCTGTGGCAGACGCTGCCCGAGGTTGGCGACCAGCCTAAGCCCAAGCTAGTGTTCTTCTTCGATGAGGCACATTTGCTCTTTGATGATGCGCCGGACGCGCTGATGGATCGCGTGGAACAGATTGCGCGCCTGGTCCGCTCAAAAGGCGTCGGCATCTACTTCGTTACGCAGAACCCTTTGGACGTGCCCAACTCGGTGTCGGCCCAGCTTGGCAACCGTGTTCAGCACGCCTTGCGTGCCTACACGCCCAAAGAGCAGCGCGCGGTGAAGGCCGCAGCGGAGACGTTTCGACCCAACCCGGAGATCGATACGGAACGGGCAATCCTAGAACTCAAGGTCGGTGAGGCGCTGGTCTCAATGCTGCATAACAAGGGTGAGCCCTCGATCGTGCAGCGCACGATGATCCGCCCGCCGCAAAGCCAAATTGGTCCGCTTTCGGTTGCACAGAGACGTACTGCCATTTTTGGCAGTACGCTCTACGATACGTATAAGGATGACGTGGACCGCGAGAGCGCATACGAGATTTTGCAACGCCGCGCTAAGGAAGCACCTAAAGAGCCAGATGGAACAAGTGGCGGCTGGCTCGATTCGATCTTCGGAGGCACCCGTGGGCCGACTGGCCGCCGCCGCCGGGGTTTGGGGGACATGATCAGCCGCGATTTGCAGCGTTCCATCTCGCGGACCGTTGCATCGACGATCAGAGACATTATCCGTCGATCAATCAGGGGGCGCTGAGTCGCGATTTTGTGCGCTTCAACATTACGATCGTGCTGCGGACCAACAAGCGCGGCAGATTGAGTACGCGCTTAGGGGACGTCCAATGAAGAATGCCTTAAAGTCAGTTGCAGTGTTGTGCGCCCAGATTCTGTTGACAGGAACGGCGTTTGCACAAACTGGTGATGGCGCCATTGCCCAAGGCCGTGTGCTAATTGAGGAGAATTGCGGGCGTTGCCATGCGATTGGGCAGGAGGACAAAAGCCCGCATGCCGTAGCTCCGCCCTTTCGGATCGTCGTGACGCGCTATCCGCCACGAACACTTGCAGAGGCGCTGGCGGAGGGCATTGTCTCAGGGCATCCCGATATGCCTGAGTTTGTCTTCAAGACGCCGGAGATAGAAGCCATTATTGCCTATCTTGACAGTCTCAAACGGGCCGGGGACGACCCGCCCCAAAAAGATTGAAGAAAGCATCTTACGGACATGCAAACGGCGCCCCAGCATTCTGGGGCGCCGTTTGCAAATAATGATCTGGGGAGTGTGGTGCGGAAGTCAGGCCGCCAGCGCTTCGACATGCTCCCAGTTTACGAGGTTGTCAAACCAGGCTTCCAGGTACTTTGGCCGCGCATTACGATAATCGATGTAATAGCTGTGTTCCCAAACGTCGCAGCCGAGAATGGGTTGCGTGCCGTGCATAAGGGGGTTCTCACCGTTCGGTGTTTTCATTACCGCGAGTTTGCCATCTTTAATTACAAGCCAGGCCCAGCCTGAACCGAATTGCGTTTTGCCGGCCTCGATGAAGTCGTTGCGCACTTTGTCGTAGCCGCCAAAGTCGGCTACGAGCTTCTCAATTTTGCCTGGCAGCTTATTGCCGCCTCCGCTCTTCTTCATCCACTGCCAAAAATGGATGTGATTGAAGTGCTGCCCCACGTTGTTGATGATCGGTTGGTCCTTATTGACCAGCACTTCCTTGCAGATTTCCTCAACGCTCTTGCCCTCGTATCTCGAGCCTGGGACCAGCTTATTGGCCATATCAACATAGGCTTGGTGGTGCTTGTCGTGGTGAAACTGCAGCGTTTCCGCCGACATGTATGGCTCAAGCGAGTCATAGGCATAGGGGAGGGGTGGGAGTGTGAAAGTCATATTTGAGGCCTCAATGCGATTGGCGGTGCCGGAACCGGGATGGGAGCAGGAACGGCCGGAAACGTACCGGCTTGCTAATTTGAAATCAAACGGCACTTTTTCGATAAGAAATCGGATTTGGGCCCGTCGTCCAAAAACAAGAAAGGGCGCAGCGACCCTGAGCGCTGCGCCCCTTTGGATCACTCCGGGGAAGATAGGAATTCAGGGTAGGTGCAGCCTAGGTGAATCGATGTGAATGGCGTCTGAACAAGCCATTCACCGACGCGACAGCTACTACCATTCCGAGGGTGCTCTATCCTCGTGCGAAAAGACAATTCAACTAAGAGCGACAGGCGGTTGCCTTTTACTCGACGTGGAATGCACGGGCAGGGTTTGGGAGTAGATCCAGAAATAAACCTAATCCTTTCACGCAATCACGTCGGAAGATCCAAGCTCCCGCCTCGGTTGCAAGTTATAAAACGGCTCGCTTCTCGGATTCTTAGTTAACTTCTTTCAATAACCTTGACAATTTTGCGACGAAAAGTAATTCAGTTGCTCCTACAATAAATTGGCCATTAGTGAATCAAACTTGAGGTCATTGGGAAGGGTAAGTGGGATGGCTACCGTCAACGTTAGCAAAATGTCGCTTAAAGACCTTTTGGATCTGGAACAGAAAGTTCAGAAAGCAATTGCTGATGCCCGCGAGCGCGAGCGTTCCGAAGTGAAGCTGGCATTGGCCAAATTGGCTGAAAAACGCGGCTTTACTGTTGCGGAATTATATGGGGGGCGCGCGAAGGGAAAATCGAGCGTTGCAAAGTACGCGAACCCCACCAATCGCTCGGAGACTTGGACAGGGCGCGGGCGTAAACCAAATTGGCTGGTGGCTAAACTCAAAAGAGGCGCGAAACTCGAGAGCTTTGCCATTTAGCGGCTGCCCGGCTGCATAGCCAATGGGGGCATAAAAGCCCTTAATAATCTATGAAAGAGTGTCGTGACGACTGTTGCGGCTGCCATATCAATGTGCCGAAGCAATAGGTGCAACTGAATTGCACTGAGTGGCGCAATTCAATGTCCTGAGTGCCGTGTCGGGTTAGGACATGCTCCGTTTGGAACTCACTATCGACTAATCGCAGCTAATGGAGTGGCAGACCATGCCATTTATGTGGGGCGGTAGACGTCTATTTATCCAAATCAAAGGCATGATTTTAAACAGCTGGCGTCAGTTTGGCTGCTAAACAAGTAAAAGGACTAAGGCGCGAAACTGGGCTGTGCCGCGGCGGGATCTGATGATTTCGTGGGTTCGCCGCACAATGGATCGTTGAAATCCGTAAAGAACGAATTGGCGCCGGCCTAGGTTAAGGGGCCGAATAGGTGGCCCAGACCTTGCCTCGCGGTCAGCTCAATTCCTTGCCTTGCGCATAAAATTAGAAGCATCACCATTTAAATGCATTCATCGCCTTGGGCAAAGGAAGCATCGCGATCTGCTCTTCACGGGGGCTGCTAAACGAGGCCGACGTGAATGGGCGCGATGTAATCTTCCGCACGAGGATCCGGGCCAACATGAACAACGCAGGTGGGAACTGATTGATCACCAAAAATAATTAGATCGTGCGATTATGGGGTTGTTACAACCTGCAAAGCTTTCGGGGGGGACTGGCCAAGATCATCAGGCAAAAGTGGGAGAGGATACTTAACGGCGTTCGACATGAGCGCCAACGGCCCAGCAGGGCCGAGTAGGATGGTAGGGCCCTCACTGCAGGCAAAGGCACCTAATTTGGAATCCCTGGCACTCCCTTCTTGACAGTGCTAGCAGTCGCGCTCATATAGCGGGTGCAGGGGCTTGGTCGGTTATCCATTGCCGAAACCGGTGCAAGCCTCCTGTCGCCGCGCGCCGTCAGCTTCCCAGCGGGCGCCGGTATCGTCAGTCAAAAGCTACTGAAATCATGAGGTTCATCACATGAAGTTCCGTCCTCTTCATGACCGCGTCGTTGTTCGCCGCTTGGAGGAAGACACCAAAACAGCCGGCGGCATCATCATTCCTGACACCGCCAAAGAAAAACCGATGCAAGGCGAGGTCATCTCTGTTGGTCCCGGTGCCCGCGACGAGAGTGGCAAAGTCGTGCCGCCTGACGTGAAGGCCGGCGAACGGGTGCTGTTCGGTAAGTGGAGCGGCACCGAAGTCACGATCGATGGCGAAGAGCTGCTCATCATGAAGGAAAGTGACATCATGGGCGTGCTCGAAGGAACGTCCTCGGTGCGCGCCGCAGCCTAACGCGTTTAATCGCGCCCCCTTTCTTACCTACTCGATAGGAGTTGTTTCATATGTCTGCAAAAGACGTCAAATTTTCACAAGACGCGCGCGAGAAAATGCTGCGCGGCGTGGATGTCCTCGCCAATGCCGTCAGAGTGACGCTCGGCCCGAAGGGCCGCAACGTCGTGCTGGAAAAGTCGTTCGGCGCGCCGCGCGTGACGAAGGACGGCGTTACCGTCGCCAAAGAGATCGAGCTTGAAGACCATTTCGAAAATATGGGCGCGCAGATGGTGAAGGAGGTTGCCTCCAAGACCTCCGACCTCGCGGGCGACGGCACCACGACGGCGACCGTTCTGGCTCAATCCATCGTGAAGGAAGGCTCCAAGTCGGTTGCGGCCGGGGCCAATCCCATGGACCTCAAGCGCGGCATTGATCTCGCCGTCAATGCGATCATCACAGAGCTGCAGGCCAAGTCTAGGAAAGTTACGTCCAACGACGAAATCGCTCAGGTGGGCACCATTTCCGCGAATGGTGACACGGAGATCGGTGCGAAGATCGCTGAGGCGATGAAGAAGGTCGGCAACGAAGGTGTGATCACGGTTGAGGAATCAAAGAGCCTGGAGACAGAGCTCGACGTGGTCGAAGGGATGCAGTTCGATCGTGGCTACCTTTCACCGTACTTCATCACCAATGCCGACAAGATGGTTGCCGAGTTGGAGAGCCCTTACATCTTGATCCATGAAAAGAAGCTGTCTGGGCTACAGGCTATGCTTCCGCTCTTGGAGGCTGTCGTGCAATCTGGCAAGCCGCTCCTGATCATTGCCGAAGATGTCGAGGGTGAAGCTTTAGCCACGCTCGTCGTCAACAAGCTGCGAGGCGGATTGAAGGTTGCCGCCGTTAAGGCGCCTGGCTTCGGTGATCGCCGCAAGGCCATGTTAGAGGACCTCGCAGTGCTGACTGGCGGTACAGTCATCAGCGAAGACGTGGGCATCAAACTGGAAAGCGTTACGCTTGACATGCTGGGCACGTCCAAACGTGTAACGATCGATAAGGAGAACACCACGATCGTCGATGGGGCCGGTTCAAAGCCCGACATCGAGGCTCGCATCAAGCAGATCAAGGCGCAGATTGAAGAGACGACATCTGACTACGACCGCGAAAAACTGCAGGAGCGGCTGGCGAAGCTCGCCGGCGGTGTGGCCGTTATCAAGGTCGGCGGCGCGACCGAGATCGAGGTCAAGGAGCGCAAGGATCGGGTCGACGACGCCCTGCATGCCACCCGTGCAGCGGTCGAGGAAGGCATCGTCCCAGGTGGCGGTGTTGCGCTGTTGCGCGCCATACAGTCGCTTAACAACCTCAAGACTGAAAATGATGATCAGACAGTCGGCATCAACATCATCAAGAAGTCGTTGCAGGGGCCGGCGCGGCAAATCTTCACCAATGCGGGTGAGGACGGTTCCGTTATCGTCGGTAAGATTCTTGAAAACGACAAGTACAACTTTGGGTACAACGCACAGACCCATGCCTATGGCGATCTCGTTTCAGAGGGCGTCATCGATCCGGCCAAGGTTGTGCGCTGTGCGCTCCAGGACGCGGCCTCGGTCGCTGGCCTGTTGATCACCACGGAAGCTATGGTGGCTGAACTGCCCAAGAAAGAGGCAGCGCACCCCCCGATGCCCGGTGGTGGCATGGGTGGCATGGGCGGAATGGATTTCTAGCCGTCTGGTTCACCTTGAACTGCATTGGAAGAGCCCCGGTTCCCGCCGGGGCTTTTCTTATTTGTTGCATCATTCCCGCGGTGTTGTGCTTTTTCCTCTCCATAACCGCGTTCCGGGCTTGACGATGCTCGGCGAAGCTTGGCCAATATAAACAAAGGCTCGGAGGCTCCTCCGTGGCCTTTTCTGTGTGGGGACACTTGTATTTAGCCCAGCCGTGGCCATTTTCTCTCCCTAGCTATAGGGGGTGTGGGAGACTGAGGGATCCAAACGATGACGAATAAAACGGCGTTCTC
>JAUVPN010000017.1 GCA_030598645.1 Hyphomicrobium sp.
GAAGGTTTCTCGCCATCTTTTCCGATGCCGCGTCGATCATCTTACCGTCAAGCGAAGCGGCGCCCTTGCCTTGAGCTTCCGCTTCCTTGAGCGCCTCGAGGATGCGTTCTCCTCGCTCGACTTCTTTTGCTGTCGGTGAGAAGACCGCGTTGGCCAGCTCTATCTGCGAGGGATGGATTGCCCACTTGCCCTCGATACCGAGCGCAGCAGCGCGCTTGGCGCCCGCGGTATAGCCGCCTGGATCGGAAAAATCTCCGAACGGCCCATCGATTGGCCGTAGCCCATAGGCACGGCAGGCAACCGTCATACGCGACAACGCGAAGTGCCACTGATCGCCTGGATAGTCAGGATTGAGGCCGCCGATAACAACGGTGCGTGCCTTATTAAACGCGGCATAATCGGCAACGCCAAAGTGCATTGCCTCAAGGCGGCTAGGGGCTGCGGCGATTGCTTCGACGTTTGCCATGCCCAATGGCGTTTCGATCAGCGCTTCGGTTGCAACCTTGTTCTTGATGCCCTTGGCTTCCTCGATCTGGCTCATTAAGCATTCAACCGCGTAGACGTCAGCCGGAACCCCTACTTTGGGGATCAAGATCGTATCGAGTCTGGAGCCGGCCTGCTCCATGATGTCGACGACATCCCGATACATGTAGTGGGTGTCGAGGCCGTTGATACGCACCGAGACCGTCTTGCCTTTGCCTTTCCAGTCGATGTCGTTGAGTGCCTCAATGATGTTCTTCCTGGCCTGCTCCTTATCGGGCGGCGCAACCGCATCCTCGCAATCGAGAAAGACATAGTCGGCCGCGCTCGTAGCCGCCTTCTCGATCATCGTCGCGTTCGAGCCGGGTACGGCAAGTTCGCTGCGCTGCAGGCGAGCTTTGCGAAGAGAATGAAGTGTGTAACTCATTGGTAGCGTTTCCTCGTGACTGTTTTGGTTGGTTCTTTGAGAGTTCGAACTGACTCGTGACGTGGCCTTACTTGGCTGCCAAGGCCCAGCAATGTTCGGTGTATGCGAAAAGACGGCGCCTTCCGGCGCCGTCAAAACCGCGTTAGCTGACGAGCTTCAGCTTGGCCTCGGGTCGGCTGGTGGCGGAGGCCGTGGTGGTTGCGCGGAAGTGCTCGACAGCTGCACCCGCGCCGGATCCTGGCGCAATCTCAATGCCGCAATCGCGCATCGCCATTTCTGCGCCAAACAGCACGCTTCCGATCATGATCTCGTCGAGTGCACCGAGGTGACCGATACGAAATACTTTGCCGGCGACCTTGGTAAGGCCAACACCCAGCGACAAGTTGTAACGGAAGTAGGCGGTCTTCACGACCTCAGCACTATCAACGCCTTCTGGTACGCAAATTGCGGTAACCGTATCGGAGTGCCACTTTGGCTCCTGGGCGCATAACTTCAAGCCCCACGCGTCGACCGCCTTGCGCACACCTTCAGCAAGGCGATTGTGTCGCGCAAACACATTGTCGAGCCCTTCGGCGAACAAGAGGTCAAGCGAGGCCCTAAGACCGCGAAGGAGCTGCGTTGCCGGCGTGTAAGGGAAGTAGCCGTTGTCGTTGTGCTTGAGCATATCCTCAAATGAGAAGTAGCAGCGCTCCATTTTCGAGGACTTATGCGCTTGTAGCGCTTTGTCACTCACGGCGAGTATGCCGAGCCCCGTCGGCAGCATGAAGCCCTTCTGCGAACCCGAAACGCACAAGTCGACGCCCCATTCATCCATGCGAAAATCGATACAGCCAACGGAGCTCACGCCGTCGACGAACAGGAGCGCTGGGTGGCCCGCCTCGTTGAGCGCTTTGCGCACGCCCGCGACGTCGCTCGTCACGCCTGTGGCTGTTTCATTGTGCGTGGCAAAGACTGCCTTGATCTCGTGCTTCTTATCGGCGGCCAGGACCTCGGCGTACTTTTCCACCGGTACGCCTTTACCCCAGTCCTCTTCAAAAACTTTCACGTCGAGGCCGAGGCGCTGGGCCATGTCGACCCACAACATCGAAAATTGGCCGAAGCTACTCATCAGCACCTTGTCGCCCCGGTTGAGGGTATTGGAAATCGCCGATTCCCAGGCGCCGGTGCCTGACGAGGGATAAAGAAACACGCGTCCTTTTGTGAGCTTGAACGCTTTTTTGAGATCTTCGAAGAGTGGCAGCGTAAAAGTTGGAAAGTCCGGCGCGCGCATGTCTTCCATGCGGATATCCATCGCCGATCGGACGGCCTCGGGAATATTCGTCGGTCCCGGAATATAGAGATGTGTTGCAACGAGCATGATGTATTTCCTCCCAATTGCCGTCTGTTCTTGTGATTTATTCGTCGAGAGCGCCGTTCTACTTGTACTTAGCGACCCAAATCGCCGGCGCTCAGCGGCAGGCTGCTATCTGCAACGTTAAAAGTTGGTTTTCGCGCGTAGCATCGCGGTCCGCCCAACCCCGCGCAACACCCCATTGGGCAACAACTTAGTGCCGCAGGGTAGTGGAGCGCCTAACCAAATGGGTAGGAAATACCCACCCATGCGGTGCGAGAATAACCGGGAAGCTAACGTGAGATATGCTTGGAGTTGCTTCGCAGCGACCCTGAGATAATCTAGATGCCTGTCGTTGTCTCGCCAAGCCGCTCATGTCGTGGCCTGCTTTCGCAATTTGCCAGTCAACTAGTCAGCGCTGGTCTTTGGTGGCGGACATATAGAGGGCGACAGCCATTGCTCGGTTATTGACGCCCAGCTTGTCGTAAAGGTTCTTCAGGTGATACTTGACGGTGTTATGTGAGATGCCGATGCGCGCTGCAATCTGCAGGTTGGTCCAGCCGTTCGCCAGCGCGGTGAGCAACTCACGTTCGCGCGCAGTTAGTTCCTTTAATGGATCACTCGTAAGCACCTGCATGTCGATGTAGGGCAATGACATTCGCCCGCGTGCCACCGCAGCAATGGTGTCAACGAGAATGGCCGGCTCATCGCTCTTAGAAATAAAAGCCCAGGCACCCAGCCGCACAGCCTGCCGCAAAACGTCCACGCCCGGTTCACCGGTGTAAATGATAACGCGCACCGTTGGCGCTCTGCGCTTAAGTGCTGATAGTACGTCAGCACCATTCATGTCGGGCAGCCCCCAGCCGACGACTGCAATGTCGATGGTGAGCTTTTCGGTAAGCGCTAGGAACTCGCCACCGTTGGGCACCGTCCCCACGACTTGGAAGCGTCCGTCGCGCGAGATGAAATCCTGCAAGCCGGAGCGCACGACTGGGTTTTTGTCGGCAATCGCTACCTTGGGGCGTTTTACGGCTGCCTCGTATTCGGGCTGCATCTCTGTCATAGGGTTATTCGTAGCACCTAACTTCGAAGAATCGTGAGGTAGCATTGATTTAGGCGCCCAATTCGGCGTTTGCTTCTATGCCTTTACCTTTGCAGGTTTTTGCGGCGCTGCGGCATCGGAACACGCGCCGTGCTCGATTTCTACGGTTGCGTGAGCAACGCCATGGCGCTGCTTGAGGCGTGCCTTGATCGCGGCAGCGATATCCTCTGGTGGTGCTGACTTATGGTTGACACGAGCGTGCAGCGTCATCAGGCGGCGGTCCTCGGTCAGAGACCATGCGTGGACGTGGTGTACGGACTCGACCTCGGGAATGGTCGTTTCCAAATCCTTCTGGACTTCGCGCACGTCAAGTCCGGGCGGAGCTCCTTCCAGCAAGATGTGTCCGGCTTCCTTTGCAATAAGCCAAGCGCTACGCAGGATGAGCAGCGTGATCAACATTGAAAGCAGCGGGTCGATCGGTGTCCAGCCCGTCCCCAATATCACGATGGCCGCGATGATCGCCGCAATGGACCCTAATAGATCGCTGATTACGTGTAACGTGGCGGCGCGCACATTAAGATTGGCCTCACCGCCCTGCCACAGGATCGTGAGAGTGATGATGTTGACAATGAGCCCTGCTGTAGCGATCACGAACATGGTGCCGCCCATAACCTCGATTGGCTCAAATAGCCGCGATACCGCTTCATAGAAAATTGCAATCGATATGAAAAACAGGGCAAGTCCGTTAGCAAACGCGGTAAGCACCTGAAACCGGTCGAACCCGAACGTGCGCTTCCAGTCTGCAGGCCGCCTTGCTAAGCGGACGGCTAGCCATGCGAGCGCCAAGGCTGCAGTATCGGTCAGCATGTGGCCCGCGTCGGCGAGCAGTGCTAGTGAGCCTGAAATAATGCCGCCTACGGCTTCAGCGATCATAGTGGCTGCTGTCAACAGGCCGGCCCAAAGGAGCCTTCGCTCATTTAGTAGATCGGCACTGCCGTGATTGTGCTGGCTTCCCATGTTCGGCCTAGTACTGGTATCGCCGCTCTGTGGGCCTCATTACATATCGCACAGTGAGGCTCCCGTGGCGCTGGGGCAAGGCATATACTGCAGAGTGGTGGTTCGTTTGGTCTAAACGCGTTGCGGCTGGCCCCGAACTTTGCGCCGGCGTATTGTAAAAGCGGCCGGAATGATGCGGTCATTGCGAGCCGCTGGAAAGAGGAAGAAATACATCTAAGTGTCACCTGCCGCCCACGATAGCCTGCGTTCGCTAGTTTCAGCCTTGAAGGTGAGTGGTTCGGCCGGTAAGCACGATCACCCATTTGCTGCGCTTCTCCTTGTCACCATTTCTATGGCACTCCTTGTTGGCATTGCCGCTGTGGGACGCTACGCGGCGCGGTCGGGTATAGATCCGGCGCAAATTCTCTTCTTCCGCAACTTTTTCTGCGTGGTGTGGATGCTGCCGCTATTTGCGTGGCGGGGCTCATCGCTGGTGAAGACGAAGCAACTCCGTCTCTACGGGATGCGCGTGATGCTGAGCTTCATCTCGATGATGGCGTTTTTCCAAGCGCTCGCGTTGCTCCCCATTGGTGAGGTGACGGCAATAAACTTCCTTTCGCCTTTGTTCGGTACGCTGTTTGCTATTCTTCTACTCGGGGAGCACGTCGGTACGCGCCGATGGACCGCTCTTGCCGTGGGCTTCTTGGGCGCGGTGGTGATTCTGCGGCCGACGGGTTCGGCTTTCGGCTTTGGTCAAGTCGCTGCGCTCACATCTGCCATGGCAATCGGAGTCATCGGCCCACTCGTGAAGCAGCTTACTTCTGTCGACGGCGCTGATCGCATCGTTTTCATCACCAATCTTCTTCTTACGCCCTTGTCGCTCATACCTGCACTCTTCGTCTGGACCTGGCCGCCGCTGGAGCTATGGCCTCAGTTGATACTGATGGGTCTGTTCGCCGTTCTTGGACACATGGCACTGGTGCGCGGCTATGCCGTTTCCGACGCTTCCTTGGTCATGACATTTAAGTTCAGCCGTTTGCCGTTCGCGGTTCTCATCGGCTACCTGGCTTTTGGAGAACTCATCGACGGTTGGACGTGGGTTGGTGCAATTATCATCTTCGCGGCTGCGCTCTACGTCACACATCGTGAGGCCCAGATGGCCCGCTTGAACAAGACGATTGTGCCTGACCAGGATATCGATCCGCAAAGCTTGACACCGCTGCGCTTGAAGGACTGAGCGTTTGCGAACCACGCGTTTTCGGATGAAGGCGTGTCTCGTGCCAGGTAAGGAGCTCGTGGCTTGGCGCGCAATGTTGCCTTGGTTGCCGGACTCCCCCTAAATCACTCCGAGATCGCGCTGTAGTGGAGTAAGAAAACACCTCTTAAGAGTTGAGCTCGCCGCTTCTGCTTAGTAGGTGAAGTCCGTGGAGCGGGATGGCAGCACGCATGATCGCTGACACAGGCAGCTTCCTAAACTTCGAGCATTTGGCTGAGGGTCTGGGGCTCAGCAGCTACGGCCTTTCTATTCTCAAGATCATTGGCGTCGACATCGTGCTGGCGGGCGACAATGCCGTCGTTATTGCGCTTGCCTGCCGAACGCTTCCCCCGCGCCAGCGCGTGGTTGGGCTCATCTTAGGAACGGCCGCGGCCGTCGTCATGCGCATTCTTTTCACGCTGGTGGTCGGATCGTTGCTCGGTGTGCCCCTTCTGGCAATGGCCGGCGGCCTCTTACTGTTCTGGATCGCCATCAAGCTACTCCTCGCAGAAGAAGCCAGTGAAGAAAGCGTACGCAGCGGTGAGACCCTGTGGGATGCGGTGAAAACCATCGCTATAGCTGACGCTGTCATGAGCCTAGACAATGTCCTCGCTATTGCCGGCGCTGCCAAAGGCGACTGGAGCCTTATCGTAATCGGATTACTCATCAGCATTCCGCTTGTGGTCGGAGGGTCGACTCTCATCTTGGCGCTGCTATCCCGTTTCCCCATGTTTGTTTGGGGTGGAGCGGCGCTCTTGGGGTGGATCGCCGGCGAGCTCATCGCCGGTGAGAAGGTGTTGCAACCCTATCTGACGGTGATCACCGAGAAGATCGGTGTCGGGTTTGACACCTTCGCGCTTTGGTGCGCGGCGGTCGGCGCTTTGTTCGTCATCTCAGTCGGCATCCTTGTCATGAGAAGCCGGAGCGCCGCTCATAGCGGTGGTCCCGACTAGCTTTTGCCACAGATGATGCGGTGCGGCATCGCGTCTGCCCGCAAGTCGAGACTTGGCGTGGGCTGTTGAAGACGCCAATATCGGTGATCGATGCAGCCACCGATCCTACGCCGCTGTCGTCAATCGGTGTAGCCAAAGAAGAGCGCATTTGGGAGGAATAGAAGCCGTGACCGTAAAGTCCGACATTGAGATTGCCCGCGCGGCAACGATGAAGCCGATTGCTGAGGTAGCCGCGAAGGTCGCAATTCCGGCCGAGGCGCTCGTGCCATTTGGGACGACAAAAGCCAAGGTCTCGTTCGACTACATCAATTCCTTGAAGGATCGAGCAGACGGCAAGCTCATGCTCGTCACCGCCATCAGCCCAACACCTGCTGGCGAAGGCAAGACGACAACGACGGTAGGATTGGGTGATGGGCTCAATCGTATCGGGAAGAAAGCGATGATGTGCCTGCGCGAGCCGTCACTTGGGCCCTGTTTTGGGGTCAAGGGCGGCGCAGCCGGGGGCGGCTATGCCCAGGTTGTGCCGATGGAGGACATCAACCTCCACTTCACTGGAGACTTTCACGCCATTACTTCGGCGCACAATCTTCTGTCAGCGATGGTCGACAATCACATCTATTGGGGCAATGGGTTGGGGCTGGACAGTCGGCGCGTTGGATGGCGACGGGTTCTGGACATGAACGACCGGGCGTTACGCGCGATCGTCAATTCGCTCGGCGGTGTGACCAATGGCTTTCCGCGCCAAGACGGTTTCGACATTACCGTTGCTTCGGAGGTTATGGCCATCCTCTGTCTGGCGCTCGATCTGCAAGATTTAGAACGCCGCCTGGGCAATATCATCATTGGCTACACGCGCGATAAAAAGCCGATTCGCGCCCGTGAGGTAAAAGCCGACGGTGCCATGACCGTGCTTCTCAAGGACGCGCTGATGCCGAATCTCGTGCAGACGCTAGAGAACAACCCGGTGTTCATTCACGGCGGTCCCTTTGCGAATATTGCGCACGGCTGCAACTCGGTGCTCGCTACAAAGACCGCGCTCAAACTTGCTGACTATGTGGTAACCGAAGCCGGCTTTGGAGCCGACCTTGGAGCCGAGAAGTTCTTCGACATCAAGTGCCGCAAGGCCGGGCTTGCCCCCGACGCCGTCGTGGTCGTTGCCACGGTACGCGCTTTGAAGATGCACGGGGGCGTCGCCAAGGACGGCCTGAAAGACGAGAATGTTACTGCAGTGAAGAAGGGTTGCGAGAACCTCAAGCGACACCTTGATAACATCGCCAAATTCGGCGTGCCGGCTGTCGTTGGCGTTAATCGCTTCATCACCGACACGGACGCAGAAATACAAGAGGTCATGAAAGCGGCAGAAAGCGTGGGGACGAAGGCCTTTATGTGCAACCACTGGGCTGAGGGCGGCGCCGGAACCGAAGCGTTGGCGCATCACCTTGTGGAAGTTGTTGGCAGTGGTAAGGCCGCCTTTAGACCACTCTACCCGGACGAAATGTCCCTGCGCGACAAGGTCAAGACGGTCGCGACCGAGATCTACGGCGCCTCCGATATTGCGTGCGATGCATCAGTCGAGAATGCCTTCAAGGATCTGGAGGCAGCCGGCTTTGGTAATTTGCCGGTCTGCATGGCGAAGACGCAGTATTCCTTCTCCACTGATCCTAGTAAGCGCGGTGCGCCGACGGGCCATGTGGTGCCGGTGCGCGAACTTCGGTTGTCAGCAGGTGCAGAGTTTGTTGTTGTCATCACGGGTCAGATCATGACCATGCCTGGGTTGCCGCGCGTGCCGGCGGCTGAAGCCATTAAGATCAACGCCGAAGGTCAGATCGAAGGGCTCTTCTAGAGCCCATGGCCTTACCTTTTCTCCGTGATCTTTGCCTCTGGTGTGCCCCGGTTAACCAAACAAGACGGCGCAGCCCGGCTGCCGAGGAGTGAAGGTGCGTGAATATGTGCCTGATCAGTGTTGGTTATGTTGGCCTTGTGTCTGCGACCTGCTTTTCTGGGTTTGGCCTAAGCATCACATGTGTTGACGAAGATGAGCCGCGCCTTGCGGAGCTAGAATCGGGTACGTAGCCCAAACATAACGCTCGAGGCGGATAGAGTTAAATAGAAAGGGAAGAAAGAGCTCCGTTACGCTAACTGAACAAGAGATGGCTCACCAAGAGTCACATGGAAGGACTCCAAGGATGTCCCAGCTGCAAACACTTGCTGGCTACTTTTCCGGTTGGGCCGGCACACGCGCAGTCCGAGCGGCTATTGCTGACACTGTGAACGCGCTAGCGGATGTCAGTTTGACGATTACAGATCTGCTGGCGAAAGGTGCCCTCGCTGGACCGCTAGGACGCTCTACGGGTAAGCGCGGCGACTTTGAAGAGCAAAAAGAGATTGACATTCTTGCAAACGATCTCGTTGTCGCGGCGCTTCGGGCCGTGCCGGTTGCTGCCGTTGCGTCGGAGGAGATGGACGGGCCCGTTCTGCTAAACGAAAAGGCACCGCTCCTTGTCGCGGTAGACCCGCTTGATGGATCATCCAATATCGATGCCAATGCCTCGATCGGAATGGTATTCACAGTGTTGCCCGCGCTGCAGTGCAACGACGAACGAGCTGCCTTTCTACAGCCGGGTGTCAACCAGCTTGCCGGCGGCTTTTTTGTTTACGGTCCGCAGACGGTTCTCGTTGTAAGTGTGGGTGCGGGGACGCAGATCTTTACGCTCGACCGTCAGTCGGGGACATATCTCTTAACGCATCCAAAGGTCGAAATACCGCGAAGCACCGTTGAGTACGCTATAAACTGCTCCAACGCACGGCACTGGTACGAGCCCGTTAGAATGTATGTTGAGGATTGCAATCAGGGCAACCCAGGCCCGCGGGGCCGGGACTATAACATGCGATGGACGGGTTCGCCTGTGGCGGACTTCTATCGAATTCTATCGCGCGGCGGTATCTACCTCTATCCGGGCGACAGGCGGCGCGAGTTTCGCCACGGACGGCTGCGTTTGATTTATGAGGTAAATCCATTTGCCTGGGTCGTTGAGCAGGCCGGTGGTATGGCCAGTACAGGCCGGGAACGTGTGCTGGAGATTTCGCCGCAGGGCTTACACCAGCGTATGCCGTTGATCGCAGGCTCGCGTGCGGAGGTCGATTATGTTTTGCAGCTTCACGATGGGCAGCAGAATAAGGGTGAACGCTCGCCGTTGTTCAGTCGACGAGGGTTATTGAGGTTCTAAGCACATTTTCTGCAGATGAGAGTGATAGAGAGAGAGCATGTCATCAAGGCATCCCATCATTTCTGTTACCGGTTCATCGGGTGCCGGTACGACCTCCGTCCGGCAAACCTTCGATCAGATTTTCCGGCGCGAGCACATCAATGCTGCCTATATCGAAGGTGATGCCTTTCATCGCTATGACCGGGCTGAGATGGAGCATGCGACCTCTGAGGCTCGAAAGCAGGGCAACAATCACTTCTGTCACTTTGGTGAAGACGCAAATCTGTTGGAAGAACTTGAGGAAGTGTTCTGTAGCTACAGTGAAGGCGGAAAGGGACGTACGCGCCACTACGTGCATGATGAGCATCAGGCCGAGCGCCTCGGCGCAGCTGTTGGAACTTTTACACCTTGGGAAGACTTTCCCCGCGCCACCGACCTTCTCTTCTATGAAGGCTTGCATGGGGCGGTGGTCACAGAGGATGTAAACGTAGCGCAGCACGCTGACCTAAAGATTGGTGTTGTGCCGGTGATCAACTTAGAGTGGATCCAAAAGATCATGCGCGATAAGGCAAAGCGCGGCTACTCCTTGGAGGCGGTAACGGATGTGATCCTGCGAAGGATGCCGGCCTACGTGAAGTACATCTGTCCGCAGTTTACCGAAACAGACATTAATTTCCAGCGCGTTCCAACTGTCGACACTTCCAACCCATTCATCGCTCGCTGGATCCCGACGGCGGATGAGTCCATGGTCGTCATCCGTTTTCGCGATCCGCGCGGCATTGACTTTCCTTATCTCTTATCGATGATTCAAATGAGCTTTATGTCGCGGGCCAATTCGATCGTTATTCCCGGTGGCATGCTCGATCTCGCCATGCAGCTCATCCTCACGCCGCATATTTTGAAGCTGGTGGAACGCAGGCGGCGGGCTGTCTAGGTATTCGACATTTCCGGTATACTTGGGGGGACGTTATTGTGGGTAGACTAATACGCATTGGTTCCGCATGCGCTAGGGTCGTTTGGTGATGCAAAGCGATTCACTACAGGAGCCCCGAATGGCCCGACCTATCATTATCGCGCCCTCGATATTGTCAGCTGACTTTGGTAGCTTGAAAGAGGAGATTGCAGCCGTAGAGGCCGCCGGTGCCGACTGGATCCACCTCGACGTGATGGACGGCCACTATGTTCCGAATATAACATTTGGTCCTCCTCTTGTACGCTGCATCCGTCCCGCGACAGCTAAGGTGTTCGACGTGCACCTGATGATCGCCCCCGTCGATCCATATCTGGAAGCATTTGCGCAAGCAGGGGCAGACCAAATTACAATCCACGCTGAAGCAGGACCTCATTTGGACCGTTCGCTGCAGGTAATCCGTGCACTCGGAAAAAAGGCTGGCGTGGCACTCAATCCGTCAACGCCGGAAGATGCCATTGCCTACGTTCTGCATCACCTGGATCTCATCCTACTGATGACAGTAAACCCGGGATTCGGTGGCCAGACCTTCATTCCTGCAGTGCTTGAGAAGATCCGCCGTGTAAAGGAAATGATTGGCAATCGACCAATCGACATCGAGGTCGACGGTGGGATCGAACCAGAAACTGCAGCGCGCGTCGCTGCTGCCGGCGCCAACGTGCTGGTGGCAGGCTCTGCCGTATTCACCGGTGGCGGCGGTCGCGATGCTTACGCGGAGAGAATTTCAGCAATCCGTGCCGCAGCTGAAAGCGAGCGCTCTAAAGCCGCGGCCTGACTGAAGGCGAAGGTAAAATTACTAACCGATTAGATAGTGGCCACCTAGACGCGCCCCTCGTTACAAAAAATGGTCGCGACGGAAGTGTGACGCTCGCGGTTGGTTGCGAGCCCTATGCCATTATTCTGGCGTTAGATCTTCCAGGCCGAATGGATGGCGGCAATGCCGCCTGTCAAATTGCGGTAGTTGACGCGAGCAAACCCCAATTTACGGATAATCGCAGCAAATCGCTCCTGTGCAGGGAATCTGCGGATACTCTCGACCAGATAGCGGTAGGGTTCCCCATCACCGGCGGCGAATTTTCCCAGACGAGGGATTACCTCGAACGAATGGAAATCGTAAAGCCGGTCGAGGATTGGAACTTGTACCTGCGAGAATTCCAAGCATAGAAAACGTCCGCCGGTCTTTAGAACGCGAAAAGCTTCGCCAAGTGCCTGGTCCATGTGCGTAACATTGCGAATGCCGAAGGCGATCGTGTAGGCATCGAACGTGCGGTCCGGAAAGGGCAGCGCCTCGGCGTTGCCTTGCGTAGGGATGATACGCTGATCAAAGCCTGCCTCGCACACTTTGCGGCGCCCGACGTCGAGCATCTCTGGGCTGATGTCACATAGCACGGCGGTCGCATTGGACCCGCTCGCGCGTGCATAGCGAATGGCTACATCCCCTGTGCCGCCGGCCACGTCGAGCAGGCGAAAGCAGCGGTCGTTGCGTGGCGGATTGAGCCAGCCTACGAGATCGTCCTTCCACAAGCGGTGGAGCCCGCCTGACATCAGGTCGTTCATGAGGTCATAGCGTTCAGCAACGGTGGCAAAAACCTCGTTTACGAGGCCCTGGCGCTCGGCTTCGGGTACGGGTCGAAACCCGAACATCGTTTGGTGAGTAGCGCGGCCCCGCTGCTTATCGTTGGTGGTATTGCTCATGCGCCCGAAGAATAGCGAAGGCTTGCGCCGCGCGCTATGGTCCCGGTCGCATTGGTCGCCATTGCATTGTCCAACCGGTTAAGAGGATGCCTGAGTTACCCGAAGTGGAGATTGTCCGGCGAGGCCTGGAGCCGGTGCTGGGGCTTGCCCGGTTTGCACAAGTGGAGCTGCGCCGCGCCGACCTTCGCTTTGACTTGCCAGAGGGCTTTGCTTCGCGCCTGAGTGGCCAGAAGGTCGAACGCCTGGATCGGCGTGCCAAATATCTGCGTGCGCACCTGTCCGGTGGCGAGGTTCTCCTCATGCACCTGGGCATGACTGGCCGTTTTACGGTTCTCAGCAAGCCCTCCTCGGGTAAGCCGCAGGACCGGCTGCTTGCTGATTTTGCCTATGCGGCCACCTCCAACCCCAAGCACGACCACGTTGTGTTTCACATGGAGCACGGCGCTGTCGTTACATACAACGATCCGCGCCGGTTTGGTTTCATGCTGCTGATACCTAAAGCCGAGCTCCCCGCGCATCCTCTGATGCGCAGACTTGGTGTTGAGCCCCTTGGCCCGGCGCTAACACCAGAATATTTGGCTCAGCATGCGGCTGGCAAAGCGCGGGATCTCAAAGTGTTTCTAGCCGATCAGCGCGTCGTTGCGGGCCTTGGCAACATTTATGTGTGCGAGGCACTTTTTCGCGCCCGCCTTTCACCCAAACGTTCGGCGGCGAGCCTGGCAAAGAAGAACAGCGAGCCTACAGCTCAAACAGCGGCGCTCGTTGAATCTGTCCGAACGGTGCTCAAAGAGTCGATCGCTGCGGGCGGGTCCTCTTTGCGCGACTACCGCCATGCGGATGGCCGAACCGGTTCATTTCAAGAGGCATTCGCTGTCTATGGCCGCCAGGGACAGCCGTGTATGCGGGCCCGCTGCCAGGGTAGCGTGTGCCGTATTGTCCAAAGTGGTCGCTCAACGTTCTTTTGTCCCAAATGTCAGAGGTGAACGACGCGCGTCACAGCGAATCGGGTTTTTGCGTGATCTTTCGATATGAAAGCACTGAGATTAGGGATAATAGCGCTAGCGTCACACAACCCGTAAAGAAGATGACGTTGGCGGCCCAATCGGATTTTGGCGTGGCGAGTTTCCCCGATAATAATAGGAAGGCCAGCGCAGCGATCATGCCAATCCCCTGCAGCGCACCCAAGCCGCTCACGGCGGCGAGTGCGCGAGGGGCACGAAGCCGGCTACCGGCTGCGCTCAGCCAGTGAGTGAAGACGAAGAGCCCGGCAGCAATCAGCGCCATGGCTGCGCCGTACTGCCACCCGTGACGCCAAACCAAACCAGAGATGGAATAAACGGCGAGCATCGCTACCGCACCCCACGCATAGACAAGACCGGCGAGCACAGAATTGCGCAGAATAGAAGCAGCCGCCATGTCCTCTTCACTCGGCGCTGGGATCTCGCGGAATAGCGGCCAGTTGATGCGCAGGATCGCGAAAATCATCTGCGCCGCAAAAAGCGCAGCTGCAAGTGCGAAGACCATGCGTTCGTCTCGTGCCGCTGCAAGCAGCATTACTAATACGCTGACTACGAGTGCAACCAAAATTGCCGGCAGCAGTAGCTTCAGGAATGCCAAACCTTCTAAGTCTTGTGTGCTCAAGATTGCAGCTCTTAGGTTTGCTATGGTGCGACTAGGATTTCTTTGGCAGGGGGCTGCGTAGTGCGTTGGCACTGATGAGTGCAAGCGCGGCCGCCCCAAGAAAGAAGATGTTGTTGGCCGCCCAATCAGGCTGCTGCGGATCACGCGGCATCTTGTTGTCAACGATGAGGCCGATCATGGTGATGAGCATGCCCACAAGCTGGCCGATTGTGAGATAGCGCGCTAACTTGAGCATGGTTTCGTCTTCGCGGTCACTATCGGCATCTCGGCTCATCGACGCAGAAAAAAAGAAGCACAACGCAGCGACGACCCCGGCTGCGAGCACGTACTGCCACCACTCATGCCAACTCAAGATGAAAACGTATGTGAAGAGCATACCGAGCGCGGCCCAGGCCCATACAAAACCCATGTCACGAGCCGTTGCGCTGGCGAGGGCAGGCAGGTTGGCGCTATTGGCAAGCAGACGCTGGAAATCCCAAATTGCCAGGACGACGAACCCGAGGCAGACCAGCGTTGCCAGCGCCAAATGCAGCCCAGGCCGTTCCGCCGCGGCGCTCAGAATGATTGCCAGCAGGCCTATTGCTAACGCAGCGATCCATGTCCAAGTCGACGTCATGCGTTTCCCTCCAGCTAGCTATTATTGGGGGCCGAGGCACCCCTTTAGCAGATTTCGAAATGCCTGTTCTCTTTTGACCGCCAAGCAGTTCTACCCCCGCAGGACCGTTGACCCGCCTTCAGCGGCCGTCTATACGACTGCCAACTTGAACCGCCCGGAGCTAGGGTTTTGGGCGGTAAGTGCATTTCGCCCCGCCTCCCGGTTTGCTCAAGTTTCAAAGGCATAAGACGGAGCGAAGCCGACATACATCGAAGGGTAACATTATGGCCAACACCAAGTCGGCGAAGAAAGCCGCTCGTAAGGCGGTCCGCCGCACTGAGATCAACAAGGGCCGTACCTCGCACACTCGCACAGAGGTGCGTAAGGTCGAAGAAGCGATTGCGGCTGGCAACATGGA
>JAUVPN010000008.1 GCA_030598645.1 Hyphomicrobium sp.
ATGTTGACTTGGACGTTCCCGACAGGGCTGTCACGGCGCTCATTGGGCCATCGGGTTGCGGCAAGTCGACATTTTTGCGCTGTCTCAATCGCATGAACGACACCATTCCCGAATGCCGCGTTACCGGTGAGATTATGGTCGACGGTAAGGATATTCACGACCCGGAACTCGACGTGGTGGAGCTGCGCGGTCGCGTCGGAATGGTGTTTCAAAAACCCAATCCGTTTCCGAAATCGATCTTCGAAAATATCGCCTATGGTCCGCGCATCCACGGTTTGGCGCGGTCAAAGGGCGATCTGGAAGAGATTGTGATTTCGAGCTTGGAAAAGGCGGGCCTGCTCTCAGAGGTCGAGGATCGCATTCACGAACCGGGCACGGGTCTTTCCGGTGGTCAGCAGCAGCGGCTCTGCATCGCTCGTGCAATCGCCGTTAATCCCGAGCTAATCTTAATGGATGAGCCCTGCTCCGCCCTCGATCCGATAGCCACCGCCAGGATTGAGGAGCTGATCGACGAGTTGAAGACGAACTATTGCATCGTCATCGTCACGCACTCCATGCAACAAGCCGCCCGCGTGTCTCAACGTACGGCATTCTTCCATCTCGGCGTGTTGGTCGAGGAAGGCGTGACGGCCGAGATGTTCACTAACCCAAAAGACAAGCGGACGCAGGACTACATTACCGGGCGGTTCGGCTGATTAGATTTCATCCTCATTCGCCAGATCGCGCGCAAGGAGAGCCCATGAATGAGCACACGGTAAAATCCTACGAGGACGAGCTTGCGCTGCTCGACAAAAAAATTGCCCAGATGGGTGGTTTCGCCGAGCAATTGCTTGGGCGCTCTTTGGAAGCGCTAGAGCGCCGTGACCCACAGCTCGCAGAAGAGGTCGTCAGGTCGGACCGCTCCATTGACGATTTGCAACGCGAGATCGAAGAGCAAGTCATCTCCATGGTCGCGCGCCGTCAGCCGATGGCGGACGATCTTCGTCATATCCTCGGCGCGCTGCGTATCACCACCGACCTTGAGCGCATCGGCGATCTCGCCAAAAACATCGCCAAGCGTTCGCTTGCCATTGCTGAAGAGGTGCACCCGAAGCCGTTGATGACGGGGATGCGTCACATGGTAGAGCTTGCGCTGCATCAGCTCAACGAAGTACTCGACGCCTACAGTGAGCGTGACGCACAGAAGGCACTCACGGTCTGGCGCAACGACGCGCAGATCGATGCAATGTATAACTCTTTGTTCCGCGAACTCTTGACCTACATGATGGAGGATCCGCGCAATATCGGTATTTCAACGCATCTACTTTTCGGCGCCAAGAACATTGAGCGGGTGGGCGACCACACGACCAACATAGCTGAGACCGTCCACTACCTCGTGCACGGATACAACATCGCTGACGAGCGACCAAAGGACGATCAGACTAGCACCACACTCATAGCCGGTGACTGATCATGCATGAAGCTCGCGCAATCAGTACGTCTACCAAGGTTCTGGTCGTTGAGGACGAAGCCCCGCTCGCAGAAATGCTCCGTTACAATCTGAAAGCGGAAGGCTTCCGCGTCGTGCATGCCGAAACGGGCGAGGAAGCACTAATGCTGCTCGATGAGGAGCGCCCCGATCTCGTGGTGCTCGATTGGATGCTGCCCGGCGTGTCAGGAATCGAGCTCTGCCGGCGGCTGCGCTCCAAGTCGGATACTTGCAGTCTTCCGATTATTATGCTGACGGCTCGCGGGGAGGAGAGCGACCGCGTACGCGGACTTTCGACTGGGGCTGACGACTACGTCACCAAGCCGTTTTCGCTGCCCGAACTAATGGCGCGGGTAAAGGCAATCTTGCGACGAAGCGCGCCCCGTCGCATGGCCGAAGTTCTAAAGATTGGTGACATTGAACTAGACCGTGGTGCACATAAAGTGAGCCGCGGACTACGCCAGGTGCGCCTTGGGCCCACTGAATTCCGCCTGCTGGAGTTCTTGATGGAAAGCTCGGGTCGAGTGATGTCACGTACGCAGCTCCTCGACGGGGTGTGGGGACGCGATGCCTTTGTCGATGAGCGCACCGTCGACGTGCACATAGGCCGCCTGCGCAAGGCGCTTATCCGCGGCAACGAGCACGATCCAATTCGCACCGTTCGGAGCGCTGGCTATGTGTTTGGGGACTCGACAAGTGTCTAATGTTTCAAAATCTGCTTGTCTTTGAGGTAAGCGAAGCATGAATGATGTGATGGGTGCGCGTCGTTTTCTTTTCGCAAAAAGAAAGGCCAGATGCCTCATTGAGGTATCCGGCCTTCTCCCCCGCTGCCGTTGTCGGTTATGACACGGCCAACTGATGATCAATTAAGTTTCCGCAGGCTCCTTGCTTTGGGCAGCATGCGTGACTGCTGTCTGCGCTGGCTCGGCATCTACGCGCCCGCGACGCCGACTGTTCGGTGGCTGGAATGCGCGACGTGCGTGAACTTCACAGTAGGGCAGTCCTGGCACTTTGTTCTTTCCGCAGAAGTGGAATTCCGGGTGTTGTGGATCGCCGATTGGCCAGCGGCATGTGCACTCGGTTAGCGTTTGAATGGATTTGCGCTCCGCTAGCGGGATGACCAATTCCTCGGTTTGCGGCAGATAGGCATCGGTCTCTGCGTTGTAAAGCGCGCGCAAAGCGGGATTACCTATTGTCGCGTAGCGCGACTTGGCCATGCGCTTGGAGGCCATGCGCTGGCGCGGGCGGTGGCTTTTCATGCGGGACGTCGTGGCGCGTCCGGAAAGGCCAAGCCTGTGAACCTTGCCGATCACCGCGTTGCGGCTAACGCTGCCGAGACGTCCGGCAATTTGGCTTGCGCTCAAGCCCTCGGCCCAGAGCTTTTTCAGAAGCTCCACGCGATCATCGGTCCAAGCCATTAATTCGCTCCTGTACACCGGGCGCGCACCTTCGCGGCGCACGCCGATTGACATTCGGCGCAGACAGGGGCTGTGCGCGGACGGGCATACGAGATACCGCGAACGCGAATTACCGCCGGCCTGACCGGTTTACGGACGCTGAACTGGATGAGACGCTGAGAGACTGAACCGCACTTCACGCGGGGAAGCGAACGGCTCCGCCCAGTGCGTGTCGGGCTACGCGACGAGAATGGCGGCTAACGCCAGATCTCGGGGCTCGACAAGGCAAACCTACAACAGCTGGAATTGAGCCTACAAGATCAGAGGGCTGGGTGAGGCACTGTTGTCTGGGATGGGTGGCATATTCGCAACAAGCAACTTCAAGCGCCCATATTCTTCCGGCCGAGATGATTTCACGAAATCGCAAATCGCAGTCCCGGCAAAGATCATACAACCTATCCTGATGAGCGCGGCCAATGGACTTCACTACTGGGCCGAATTGCTCGCGGCCAAGCTATTTGCGTTGCTGGCCGTGCGTTGACAGGGCCTTGGCGCGCGCGTATCACCGACGACTCGAGGGCCGCCTAGAGGGCGGCTCTTTTTGATTTTTTACGATTGTTCCGCTGCACAGGGATGGACACCGATGTCCGCTTCCTTGGCGACTTCGCAGCTCAAGACGAAGGCCGCCCCTGCAAACGGCGCGTCGCCGGCCGTTATGGCGACATATGCCCGCCACGATCTCGTTTTTGATCGTGGTGAGGGCGCTTGGCTCGTCACCAGCTCGGGCGACCGCTATCTAGATTTGGGCTCAGGGATCGCTGTGAATGTGCTGGGACACGCGCACCCAAGCCTCGTAGCTGCTCTTACACGACAGGCCGAGAAGGTTTGGCATACGTCGAACCTTTACAGGATCGAAGGTCAAGAACGGCTTGCAGAAAGACTTGTTGCGGCAACTTTTGCCGACAAGGCTTTCTTCTGCAACTCGGGCGCAGAAGCCTGCGAGGCCGCTATCAAAGCCGCGCGGCGCTACCACCATGTTTCCGGCCATCCTGAACGTTGGCGCATTGTTACGTTTGAGGGTGCGTTTCACGGCCGTACGCTGGCCACGATTTCTGCCGGCGGCAACGCGAAGCATTTGGAGGGCTTTGGTCCGCCGACCGAGGGATTTGACCATGTCCCCTTCGCGCACCTTGAAGCGGTCGAGCAGGCGATTGGGCCAGAAACGGGCGCAATCATGATTGAGCCCGTTCAAGGCGAGGGTGGCATCAATGTCCCCCCAGCCAACTTCCTGCGCGGCTTGCGCGCCTTGTGCGATCAGCACGGGCTGCTCTTGATCTTCGACGAAGTGCAGTCGGGCATGGGCCGCACCGGCAAGCTCTTCGCGCATGAATGGGCTGGTTTGACGCCCGATCTGATGGCCATCGCTAAAGGGATCGGTGGCGGCTTTCCGCTTGGAGTTCTCCTGGCGACCGAGGAGGCCGCCGGGGGTCTGACGGCCGGTACCCACGGGTCAACCTTCGGCGGTAATCCGCTCGCCACCGCGGTCGGGAACGCCGTTCTCGATGCGGTGCTGGAGCCGGGCTTCCTAGACGCCGTGCAACATAAGGCGCTCCGCTTCAAGCAAATGCTTGCTGGCATCGCCGATCAGCACGCGGAAATCGTCGAGGAGGTGCGTGGCCAGGGGCTAATGTTAGGCCTCAAGCTTAAGAATGTGCCTGTTGCTGGAGTCGTCAAGGCGGCCGTCGATGAGAAACTGCTCGTAGTAGGTGCAGCAGACAACGTCGTACGACTTCTTCCTCCTCTCAATATCAAGGACGAGGAGATTGCGGCTGCCGGCGAGCGATTATTGCGCGCCCTCGATCGCGCAGCGAGCGCTTCCTCTTGACCCTCGAACCCACCAGAGCTTGCCGGAGCGCTATGGCCTCAACAACGGAACTTTCATCGCCGCTAAGGCATTTTATCGATCTCGATGCGCTCGATGCCAAAACGTTGCGTCGTATCGTCGATATCGCGCACGCCATGAAGCGCGCGGGTAAGCGCGTACCGGCAACAATGAAGCCCGCCGGTATCGATGACGCTGTTCTCGTCATGATCTTCGAGAAGCCGTCAACACGCACGCGTATCTCTTTCGATATCGCCATGCGCCAGCTCGGTGGCCAGACCGTATCGCTCAACCATACCGACCTTCAGCTTGGTCGTGGAGAGTCGATCGCCGATACTGCGCGCGTGCTGTCGCGCTACGTCGACGCCATCTTGATCCGCGCTAGTTCGCACTTAACGTTGCTCGAGCTTGCGCGTCATGCGGCGGTTCCTGTGATCAATGGTCTTACAGACAGGAGCCATCCCTGCCAGGTCATTGCCGACATCGTGACGTTCGAGGAGCGCTTGGGGCCCATCAAGGGTCGTGCGATCGCCTGGGTGGGGGACGGAAACAACGTGGCCGCCTCATGGATGCACGCTGCCGCGCGGTTTGATTTCGAGCTCCGTATTGCGTGCCCCAAGGAGCTTTTTCCAGAGCAAGCAGTGGTCGACTGGGTAGCGCACGAGAAAGGTACCGTGTCTATTGGCAGCGACGCGGCCCAGGCCGTGCGCGGTGCCGACTGCGTCGTGACGGATACTTGGGTCTCAATGGGTCAGACCGATGCAGAACGGCGCAAGCGCATCTTGAAGCCCTTTTCCGTGGATGCCCGTCTCATGAGCCAGGCGGCGCCGGACGCAATCTTCATGCACTGCCTTCCAGCCTATCGTGGTCACGAGGTGTCCGCTGAGGTGATAGACGGCCCCCAATCGGTGGTGTTTGATGAGGCCGAAAACCGTCTTCACGCACAGAAAGCCATTCTCGCTTGGTGCTTCGGAGCAGGTTAGATGAGCGATGCCCCCGCCGCAGAACAGATCAGGGAAACGCTGCGCGATGACATCGTGCTCCCTTTTCGTACCGAACGCTCAGGTGTTGTTGGTCGTGTTGTACGCTTGGGCCCTGCTATCGATAACATTCTTGCCCGACATAATGCGCCAGAACCCATTTCGCAAACGTTGGGTGAGGCGGTGGCGCTTACAGTTATGCTGGGCACGGCCTTGAAGTTCGAAGGCAAGCTGACCCTGCAAACAAAGACGGACGGCCTGCTTGATTTTCTCGTGGTCAATTTCGAAACGCCCGGGCGGGTGCGCGCTTATGTGCGGTACGACAAGAAGCGTCTTGAGGGAATTAGCAGCAAGGGCGTTACCCGAGACCAAGGTGAGCTCTTAGGGACCGGCTATCTCGCCATGACCATTGACCCTGGAGACGAGATGGATCGCTATCAGGGTATCGTGGCGCTTGAGGGTGAAAGCCTGGGCGCAGCCGCGCTCAGTTATTTCCGCCAGTCCGAGCAGCTTCCCACATTTCTTCGTCTTGCAGTGGCTCGGCACTACGAGGCCGGTGAGAGCGGTGAGCGGGGCCAGTGGCACTGGCGCGCCGGTGGGCTCATGATCCAGAACCTAGCGGGAGACGGTGGTAAGCCGCGCGCGCCGGTCGAAGAAGAGGCCGACGAGCAGCGCCTGCCTGGCGAGGACGATGACAACTGGGAGCGCGCTCGGATTCTCGCTGCGACAGTGGAAGATCACGAGCTGCTCGATCCCACGCTCTCGCCGGAAAGGCTACTGTTTCGCCTGTTTCACGAAGAAGGCGTACGCACTCTGCGACTTACACCGGTCGAGGCTTACTGCCGCTGCTCTCGCAAGCGCGTCGAAGGGTTCTTGCGCAGTTTCGGCACGAACGATATTGCCGACATGCGCGAACCGGACGGCAGCGTCAGCGTCACGTGCGAATTTTGTACGACGACGTATCGTTTCCATCCAGACGAGCTTAGTTGACTGCGCGCTAGTTCCCACCGGTCGATTTGAGATAACCTATGATCTTTTGGCGCTCCTCCTCAGACGCGATGCCGCCATACGGCTTCATGGCGTTACCGTGGATGAGTGCTTCAGGGTTAGCGATAAACCTATCGAGGTTCTTTTCGTCCCACACAATGCCGGACTGTTGAATTGCTGGAGAGGGCTCGTAGCCGCTGATTGTTCCGGCCTTTTTTCCAACGATACCATAAAGGCTCGGACCCAGACGATGGTCGTCCTCCCTGATCGAATGGCAGGTGCGGCAAGCGTTGTTAAACGCGATTTGGCCAGCCTCGTTAGACGCCTGCGCGTGAGCTGTCGCCAACGTGGCGAACAAAGCACTTGTTGCGAAGCTTGAACGTAGTAGCGATAGGGCGCGCATCGGCAAACTCCTTTTTACTGAACCCGCATTTGCCACCATTGGACGATGTGGAGGTTCCAGAAAAGCTTTCCAAAAAAATGCAATGGTATGGTGACAATACTAGAAGTACTTCTACTGCGCTCGACAACTCTAATTCGCTTTGTTCTCGGCCCAATCAGCGAGACGGGACAGAAAGCGTGAGCAATTTGCAACTTGGTCTTTGGTGATCCATTCATCGGCCGTGTGCGCTTGAGCGATATCTCCAGGACCGATGACGACCGACGGCGACCCAGCGTCTTGAAACAGGCCCGCTTCGGTCGCATACGAAACGGCATGGGTTTGGTTTTGGCCGGCCAAATTCAGAGCGAGTGCGACGGCCTCCGAGTTGGTGCCGGCTGCGAACGGCGGCACTTGGTTGGCGATGGCAATGTTGATAAACGCTTCTGGCGCGACACGTTGCAGCTCGGGCAAGCATTCGCGAGCGACGAACGTCCGGACGCGCTGATCTATGGTACTGGCATCGACGCCGGGCAGAGCGCGCAAGTCAAACTCGACGCTGCAGGAGACGGGAACAATGTTCGTGGCTGTACCGCCGTTAATGCGGACGACCTGTAATGTTGCGTAGGCTGGGTCGAAGCGCTCGTCGCGCGGCGTGACCATGAGCTCTCTCTCGATAAGGCGCAGCTCTTGGAGTAGGACACCAGCGGCCGTGATAGCATTGGCCCCCAGGTGCGCCATGCTGGAGTGGGCGGCGCGGCCCTCTATATCCACGTGCCAGCGCACCGGCCCCTTGTGGGCGTCGACGACGCTCATTGACGTCGGTTCGCCGACGATCACAAGGCGTGGCTTGCTCAAACTCTTGCCGAATTCGGAGATCATAGGGCGCACACCAAGACACCCTATCTCTTCGTCGTAGGAGAACGCGATGTGGATGGGGACTTTGAGTTGCCTGCTTTGAAAATCAGGCACTGCGGCCAGTGCGCAAGCTAGGAAGCCCTTCATGTCGCAGGTGCCGCGCCCATAGAGCCGCCCGTCGCGTTCCGCAAGCACAAACGGATCGCTGGTCCAATTCTGTCCGTCGACGGGAACTACGTCAGTATGACCCGAAAGCGCCACGCCTGGTACGTTGGCGGGACCAACGGTGGCAAAAAGGTTGGCTTTGGTCCCCTCCGGATTAACTACGAGCTGGCTGGCGACGCCGTGCTGAGCCAGATAGTCCTCTACAAAGCGCACAAGCGACATGTTGCTCTTGTGGCTAGTAGTGTCGAAGCTGACGAGCCGCGCTAGCAGTTCGATTGCGGAGTAGCTGGGCCCTTTCATTTGCACCCTCGGCCATTGGCAATTGCGGATGCCACTAGTTTACGCTCCGCACAGCAAAGGGGCAGTCGAGCGAGAAAGCCGGAATGGCGACATCGAATAGCGCTCCATCATTGGCCTCCATCTGATAGCTGCCAACCATAATGCCAGACGGCGTAGCTAGCGGGCAGCCCGAGGTGTAACTAAAAGATCCGCCAGGTACGATGATGGGCTGCTCGCCTACGACACCCGGCCCGCGCACCTCTTCAGTATTTCCCATCGCATCAGTGATCTGCCACACGCGCGAACGCAGTTGCACGGTCTGCTCGGTCTCATTCGTGATCTCGATGGTGTAGGCCCAAAGGAACTCGCTATCCTCCGGGGCCGATTGATCTTCGAGATACTGTGGAGTGACGTTGATGCGGATGCCGCGGGTCACAGCTTCATACATGCCGGCATGGTCCCTTGCGGTATCGGAGAAAGTGATGCGGGCGGATTGTATTCGGCCCACTGACGCGGTCAATGTCGCACATTTGGTAAACTTGTTCAGCCTTTAGCGGTGGCTTGAAGCCCGATTTCCAGGTCCGTGGCGAGATCCTCGAATGCTTCAAGTCCGACCGATAGGCGTAACATGCCGTCGCTGATGCCGAGCTCGGCACGGGCTTCGGGGCCAATGCGGTAGTGTGTGGTGGTTGCTGGGTGCGTCAGTAGGCTCTTGGCATCACCAAGGTTATTGGACAGCTTGATCAGCTGCAAAGCGTTCTGAAACTTGAAGGCGGCAGCTTTTCCGCCGACTAATTCAAACGTCACGATCTGCCCCCCACCCGTCATCTGCCGGCGCGCGACGTCGGCTTGCGGGTGGTCTGATCGACCACAATAGAGCACGCGCTTCACGCCGGGAAGCGCGACGAGATGATCGGCGACTTTTGTAGCTGTAGCCACCTGCGCTTGGATGCGGACTGGCATTGTCTCCAATCCCTTCAGCATGACCCATGCGTTAAACGGGCTCATGGTGGGGCCAGTCTGACGTAAGTACTCTTGCAAATGATTGGTCACATAGTCGGCACTGCCGAGCACTGCGCCGCCTAAGCACCGCCCCTGGCCGTCGATGTGCTTCGTGGCCGAATAGATGACCACGTCCGCACCATGCTCGAGGGGGCGCTGAAGCATCGGCGTGGCAAATACGTTGTCAACGGTGACGAGGGCACCGGCGTCCTTGGCGAGCCGCGAGACCCGTGCAATGTCGACGAGTTCCAGCGTTGGGTTCGCTGGAGTTTCAAAGAAGAACATCTTGGTATTTGGACGTACAGCTCTCTGCCAGGCCTCCAAGTCTCGCCCGTCGACCAAAGTGGAGGCAATGCCGTATCGCGGGCACAATGTTTCCACGATATATCGGCAGGCGCCGAACAGTGCGCGGGCTGACACGATGTGATCGCCTGCCTTAAGGTAGGACAGTAGGGCGGCGTTCACCGCTGCCATGCCGGTCGCCGTCGCGCGCGCTTCCTCCGCGCCTTCTAGTAAGCGGACACGCTCCTCAAACATCGCGACTGTGGGATTGGCGAACCGGCTATACTGGTAGCCAGGGTCCTCATTCTTGAAACGCGCCTCCGCCTGCTCAGCGCAATCATAGACAAAGCCTTGCGTAAGATAGAGCGCTTCGGAGGTCTCGCCGAATTGCGAGCGTTGGGTGCCGCCGTGCACGAGTTTTGTCTGTGGTGCCCAGCCCGCGGAGTTGGCTGTTTGATCTTCTTTGCTCGCCATACGCACTCCTTAAGGGCGCATTGCCCATCAAAAATCCCGGCTCGCCAGGCGCCGCTCATCGCAAAAGCCGACGCAGGAGAATCCGGGGTGCGCTCGGCCATTTTAGCGACTTATTTAACGTGGCGGCAAGCCGGCCGGCCAAATGACCACGAGGATGGGTCGGGGATTACCCTCGCAGGGTGCTTGGCGTCAAGGGCTGGTTGCTCTAGAGCGGCGGAGGCGCGTCTGTCTGGGAAGTGCGGGAGCGCGAAGGGATTGGAGTCGATGGCAAAGCCTCAGGCGAAACAGGCAAAACCGGTACGGCATCTGGCACGGACGGGTATCCTGCCCTCACAGAGGATTGATCGCCTTATCGATGCCGGCAAGATACAGCTTGCCGAACCGCTTCTGCCAAATCAGCTGCAGCCTGCAAGCCTCGACTTACGCCTTGGCACTATAGCCTACCGGGTGCGCGCAAGCTTTCTTCCTGGGCCTGATGAAAAGATCTCTGCAAAGCTCAACGATCTGCAGCTCCATACTATTAGTTTGTCGCAGGGGGCCGTGCTCGAGACCGGGTGTGTCTATGTTGTGCCGCTCTTAGAAAGCCTTGCCCTTGCCGACGATGTGTCGGCTGCTACCAATCCAAAGAGTTCCACCGGGCGGCTGGATGTCTTTACACGCGTAATTGCCGATGGCGTTTCCACCTTCGACCAGATTCCGGCTGGGTACAAAGGCCCCTTATTTGCCGAGATTTGCCCGCAAACGTTTCCTGTCGTTGTGCGCAAGGGATCCAGATTGTCCCAGATCCGCTTTCGTGCCGGTGGCAGCGGAGAGGCGAATGTTGCCGACGACATCGCACTGTCCGTCGACTTGATTGGCGACAAAGATGGCCTCGTAGGCTACCGCGCTAAGCGTCACACGGGTCTCGTTGACGTCGACATTGTTGCCAACCGCCCCGTGCTAGACTACTGGGAGCCGATCCACGTGCGCGCTAAAAAGCGCCTCATCCTAGACCCCGACGAATTCTACATTCTAGCCTCCAAGGAAGCCGTGCACGTACCGCCCTCGCAGGCCGCGGAGATGGTACCATTTAATCCGCTGGTCGGTGAATTTCGCGTCCACTATGCAGGCTTTTTTGACCCGGGCTTTGGTCACAGGGAAGCCGGCGGTGAAGGCTCCAAGGCGGTTCTTGAGGTGCGTTCTCATAAGGTCCCGTTCATCTTGGAAGATGGCCAGATTATCGGCCGCCTCATCTACGAAGAACTGACCGAACCGCCTCAGATGTTGTATGGCCGCGATCTTTCTTCGCACTATCAAGCTCAGGGCTTGAAGCTTTCCAAGCACTTCAAGTAACACTACGTTGCAGCGCTTGATCCGCGCCTGCCGTCCAGTCTCAACTCAAATTCCTCGACTTAAGATGCCTTGCGCACCTGTTGTTCTTGGCAATTATGCCGTCTCTAGTAGTGACGCTTGTGCGGGCTCTCCATGACAATCCCCCAGATTCTTCTAATTCTCGTCTTGGTCGTTACGCTCGCGCTCTTCATCTGGGGTCGCTGGCGCCACGATGTCGTGGCCGTTCTCGCGCTCGTCGCGTCACTTCTTCTCGGCCTGGTGGATCCTAAACATGCCTTTTCCGGCTTCAGCGATCATGCCGTCGTCACTGTAGCGCTTGTTTTGATCTTAAGCGCTGCGATCCGCGCGTCGGGGATATTGCAACGTCTGATTCGGCACCTGGAGCCGATCCTGCAACGGCCGAATCTGCAGGTCTTTGTCTTCGTTGCGCTGGTGACAGTAATGTCAGGGTTCATGAATAACGTGGGCGCGCTCGCGATTCTAATGCCCGTTGCCATCAGTTTTGCAGAGAAGGCGGGCCGCTCGCCGGCTACATTGTTGATGCCGCTGTCGTTCGGCTCTCTGTTGGGCGGCCTCACAACTCTTATAGGCACCCCGCCAAACCTGCTCATTTCCTCTGTGCGGCAGGACATTGTCGGTGAACCCTTCTCAATGTTCGATTTTACACCGGTTGGCGTTGGTGTGGCACTCGTCGGAATTGCCTATTTGACGTTTGCTTGGCGGCTGCTTCCCGAAGATCGCCGTGGTGCGCCGGCACCCGAAAAGCGTTTCCAAATCGAGGATTACTTGACGGAGGCGCGTATCACCGCGGAGTCGTCTCTCGTCGGAAAGACGGTTCGTGACTTAGAGAAGATGGGAGAAGACGACATCACAGTCGTATCGATCATCCGCCCCAACGATCGGCGACTGGCACCGGCAGGCTGGACCAAGCTGCGCGAGGACGACCTACTCCTACTTGAAGCAGACTCGACCATCCTTAAGAGCGTTGTTGACGAGGCAAGGCTGGATCTCATCGGTGAGGAAAGCATCGATCCTACCCTCGTTCGATCTGAGCAAGTTGGGATCGTTGAAGCGGTTATCACAAGGGGATCGCCCCTTATCGGGCGCTCTCCGAAAGGCGTGCTTCTGCACAGCTATGGTGTCAATCTGTTGGCGTTGAGCCGCCAAGGGCGCCGGTCCACCGCACGCCTTGCCCGCCAGCGTCTTCGCGAAGGTGATGTCGTTGTGCTCCAAGGCGATTTGGAGCAGATGCCCAGGACGTTGCAGGAACTCGGCGCGCTGCCGCTTGCAGAAAGAAATGTCAAACTTGGCCAGCCAGCGCAAGTCGCACTCCCCGTCGGGGTGATGGCTGGCGCGGTCATACTAACCTCTACGGGCGTTCTGCCTGTGGCCATCGCATTCCTCGTGGCCGTCGCAGTGCTTGCCGTTTTTCAGGTAATGCGATTGAGCGACATGTATCAAGCCATCGACGGCTCGATCATTGTGCTTATGGCGGCGCTCATTCCCGTTACCGAGGCCATGAAAACGACAGGGCTCGCGGAAGTCATCGCTGCGTCAATTGCTACTGCAGGCGCCAGTCTTCCGCCCGTCGCCATGCTCGCCCTTGTCTTTGTCGCAACCATGCTGATCACGCCCATTCTTAATAATGCCGCAACCGTACTGCTAATGGGGCCTATCGCTGCCGGCTTCGCGATGAAGCTGGGGCTCAACATCGATTCATTTCTAATGGCAGTTGCAATAGCGGCCTCATGCGAGTTCCTCACGCCCTTTGGGCATCAGTCTAACATGCTGGTGATGGGGCCGGGCGGATACCGCTTTGGCGATTATGCGCGCCTTGGCGTTCCGCTTTCGATTATCGTTGCCATCGTTGCAATACCACTCATCGCGCTCGTGTGGCCGATAACACCGTAGTACGGGCGCGATTGTTGTGCGCAAAATATGTGGTCGGTTAGGAGTAAGAGATGCAACTGAACAGAATTTCAGTACTTGGCGTGATAGCCGCGATTATTTTGGTTTCAGCGGCGCGTGCTGAAGACGAGCATCGCGAACTTGATGCGCACGCGCATGGTCACGGCACGCTCAATATCGCCCTCGAGGGCAAACGCGTTTCGATCGAACTGGAGGCCCCGGGCATGGACCTCGTTGGCTTTGAGTACCAGGCGCAGACCGAAGAGCAGAAGGCCGCAATTGAGCGTGTAAAAAACCGGCTCGCGAAGCCTCTTGCCTTGTTCAAACTTCCTGCGTCTGCGGGCTGCTCCGTTTCCAATGTGAATGTTGAGCTCGAGGGTGGTAATGACCGCGACGACGGCGGCAAGGATAACGCTGATGCGCACGACGATGAAGATGCCGGGGGCGCCGGTCACACGGAATTTCACGTAACTTACGTGTTGGACTGCGCCCGCCCAGCCAATCTCACGTCCATCGCGTTCGACTACTTCAAGTCGTTTGCCGGTGCCGAAGAGCTGACAGTCAACGTTATTTCGGCCAAGGCCCAGAACACCTACGAGGTCAGCCGTGAAAAGCCTGCGCTTGATCTTGGCGGCATAATGTAATGGGGCAGCCTTCGCCACGCAGTACGGGCGAAGCCAAGCCCGCGGGAGGGACATCCGATATCGTCACGATGTCGGATGTCCGTTTCTGTTGGCCAGGCCCCCATTCGTTCTTGATGGCGATCGATGAATTCGTCCTTCCAGCGCGCCAACGCGTATTACTGACCGGCCCGTCAGGGGCAGGCAAGTCGACATTCTTGAGCCTGTTATGTGGGATCGTCGCACCTTTGTCGGGGCGCCTTGAGGTCCTGGGCACGGACACGGCGAAGCTGTCGAACGCGATGCGCGATCATTTCCGCGCCGAGCACTTTGGCATCATCTTTCAAATGTTCAATCTGCTGCCTTATGGCTCCATCATCGACAACGTGCTTCTACCCTTGAGTTTTGCGAGAAAGCGCCGCGAGCGTGCCAGTCAGAATGGATCCGTTGACGAAGAGGCTGGGCGGTTGCTGGCTAGTCTCGGTCTTGAAGCCGGAGACCTTTACGGCATGTCGACAGCTAATCTAAGCGTCGGCCAGCAGCAGCGCGTGGCAGCCGCGCGAGCGCTTATAGGTCGTCCGGAGATCATTGTGGCCGACGAGCCGACGTCTGCGCTAGACCGCAATCGCCAGGATGCGTTTCTCGATCTCCTCTTTGCAGAAGCCAATGCTGCGGACGCGTCGGTGATTATGGTCAGCCACGAGGAGGCGCTGGGCTGCCATTTCGATCGCGTACTGCGGTTGGATGATGTCGCCGTGACGACCAGGAGTGCGGCGGAATGATTGTTCCTCGGTTGGCCCTGCAGTCCTTACGCAATCGCACGCTAACAGCATCGCTGACAGTGCTGGCGATCGCAGTTAGCGTGATGCTCCTCTTAGGCGTTGAAAAAGTGCGAACAGGAGCGCGCCAGAGCTTCGCCAATACTATCTCCGGCACGGACTTGATCGTCGGCGCGCGCAGCGGCGGCATTCAGCTCTTGCTTTACTCCGTTTTTCGCATAGGCAACGCCACCAACAATATCACCTGGAAGAGCTTACAGGATATTGCCAAGCAGCCTGACGTTGCCTGGGTTGTTCCCTTGTCGCTAGGTGACAGCCATCATGGCTTTCGTGTGCTCGGAACGACTCCTGACTATTTCAAGCACTACAAGTATCGTGAGGGCCAGCCTATCACCTTTGCCGATGGCAAGCCATTTGCCGACCTATTCGACGCTGTGATCGGCGCCGACGTTGCGGAGACGCTAGGCTACAAGGTCGGAGATCCCATCATTGTCGCTCACGGGACCGGGTCGATCTCGTTCGTAGAACACGAAGACAAACCGTTTCGCGTTTCTGGCATCTTGGAAAAGACCGGGACGCCAATCGACCGAACGGTTCATGTCAGCCTTGAGGCTATCGAGGCGATCCACGTGGACTGGAAACAGGGCATCCCCATGCCCGGTGAGACGGTGTCGGCGGAAGACGTGCGTACAATATCGCTTAAACCGAAGGCGGTAACGGCAGCGCTGATCGGTCTCAAATCGAAGATTGCAACCTTCAGGCTGCAAAGAATGATCAACGAATACCGCCAAGAACCTCTATCCGCGATCATCCCTGGCTTGACGCTTCAAGAGCTTTGGCAACTCGTTGGGACGGCTGAAACAGCGCTATCTGTTGTCTCAGCTATGGTTGTCGCCACGGCGCTGCTCGGCATGGTGACGATGATCCTCACCACGCTGAACGAACGTCGGCGTGAGATGGCGATCTTAAGATCAGTGGGCGCGCGCCCGGCAACGATTTTAGGCCTGCTCGCTACCGAGGCGGGGCTGCTGACGCTTGCAGGCGTCGTCCTCGGCGTAGTCTTGCTCTACGCGGCTCTGGCTATGGTGCAACCCTATGTGGATCGGGCCTACGGCTTGCACTTAAACATTAACCCGCTGACATACCGCGAGTGGATAACTTTGGGTGCCATCGTCTTGGCGGGTTTTCTTGCCGGATTGATACCGGCGTTGCGCGCCTATCGCCTGTCGTTGGCGGACGGCATGATGGTGCGGACATAGATTGAGGAAATGGAAATGATGGCGGTATTGGCGGCTCGCATGACTCTTGTGCTTGTTGCGTCTTCCTTTTTTTCGGTGGGCGTGCTCGCAACTGATGCGCCTTTGGAGCTCAAATGGGTGCAACTCATGCCGCCGCGGGGGCAGGCGCCACCCAAAAAGCCTAAGCCGTTTTTCTCAGGAGCTTTGCCGCGCACTGCTGATACGGCGGCGCCTCAGGACGCAACACCACTGCCGCAGATCAAGGAAGGCACTTGGATGTCGATGAAGCGGCGCCAGCCCGGTGGCGATCGGCCGCCGCGTGTCGTTGAAGCGCTCAACGGCAAGCGCGTCAGCATCGGCGGGTATATGGTTCCGCTCGACTTTGATGCGACGAGCGTCAAGGAGTTCTTGCTGGTGCCTTACGTCGGTGCGTGCGTCCACGTTCCCCCGCCGCCGGTCAACCAGATAGTCTACGTCAAGACGGACACGGGTCTGGAATTCGATCAATTGTTCGATCCTGTGACAGTTGTGGGCACCATGAAGACGGAGGCGGCCTTCACTGGTCTCGCCGATGCAGGCTACAGTATCGATGCTGAAAGCGTTGAGATACGTACGGAGTGATCGGAGCGAACGTCACTCAGACTTGCTTGCGGCAGTTAAGAGGCCCTTCAATTGCAAGAATGCTCGCGCAACGGCGCGCGGGCTCTTCTTCTCACCATCCACTTGCCAGTTGAGCGCCCGCATCGTCTTGTCATCCAGCAGGTCTGAAAGAGGTGCAAGTATCTCGGGCAGTTCAGGGTGCGCTTTCAGAACGGCTTCCCGTACTACGGGTGCTGCGAAATAGGGCGGGAATGCGTGCCTGTCGTCCTTGAGAAGATAAAGATTGTAAGCATCGATACGTCCATCCGTTGCATACGCGGAGACGACGTCGACTTCGTCCCTGGCAACGGCCTGATACATTAAGGCGGCATCCAGATCGAATACCTGCCCAAACGCTAAGCCGTAGGTGTTGCGTAGAGCCGGGTAGCCGTCAGGCCGCTGTGAGTACTCCGGTGTAAAACCTGCGCGCAGACTGGCGGCCTCCGTGACTAGATCGGAAATCGTCGTCCATTTATTTGCGCGGGCGTTCTCTGCTGTTACTGCAAGCGCATATGTATTGTTGATTTTGAAGGGCTTAAGCCAGATGAGGCGAAAGCGTTTTGCATAGGCATCAAGTACGTATTCGAACACGCGATTGGGATCTGTCATTGTCTTGGCGTCAAGGACCGTCGTCAGCGCCGTGCCGGTGTATTCGACATAAAGGTCGATCTGTCCGCGTTCCAGTGCGCCGTGCACGATCATTGTGCCGCCGAAGCCGAACCGGCGCTCCACTCTAAGATCGGTCTTGGCCTCGATCAACTGAGCGATCATTTCGCCGAGGATCTCAGACTCGCTGAAGTTCTTCGCGCCGATGCGCAGCGTTGCCTGACCCTCTCTTGACGAACCCTGCATTGCCGCGGACAGTCCGCCCGACGTGGACACGTAGGCAATGGCGCCGACAATGAGGATCAGGGCCGGCAAGGCGGTTGCGATCCGCGCGGCCCAGATCGTTGATTGTTCACGCGCCCTGCGTCGTGTTTCGATGCCCCATTGAAAGCCCGCAATTGAGCCATCAACTGCAAGCGCCAGAAGTGCGGAGGGCACAGCGCCGAGCAAGATCAGATCGGTGTTGCTTAGGGCAAGACCGCGATTGATGAACTGACCCAGTCCACCTGCGCCAATGAAGGCGGAGAGTGTCGCAATGCCTACGCCCACGACAGCGGCCGTGCGCACGCCGGCAACAATCACGGGGAGCGCCAACGGCATGTCGACGAGAGAAAGCTGTTGGGCGGGCGTCATGCCCACCCCGCGAGCAGCCTCCGAGATTTGGGGCGCGATGCCGCGCAAGCCCGTCACTGTGTTGCGCACAATCGGTAGCAGCGCATAGAGAGAGAGCGCAATGATGGCTGGCAGGGCTCCAATCTGTCCGATCATTGTCAGCAACAGCGCCAGCATGGCCAGGCTTGGAACCGTTTGCAGAATCCCGACCGTCGCAAGTAGCGGCCGCTCCGCCCAGTCACGCTTTGCTGCGAATATTCCCAATGGAATGCCAATGACGATGGCTGCCACCGTGGACACACCCGTTAGCATGATGTGCTCGCCTGTCCGCAGCCACAGCTCAGCGCCGTGCTGCTCGACGACCGCCGCAATGTGATTGAACACGTTCATCGAAGTTCCCGGAAGGCTTCAAGCTGCTCGACCGGACGCGCCAGAAGTTCACGCACGAAATCTGTTTGCGGGTGCTCGAAAAGCTCGCGTTTGGTGCCGACTTGGTCGAGCCGTCCCTGGTCGCACACACCGACCCGGTCGCCCAAGAGGAACGCTTCGACAATGTCGTGGGTGACAAAAACGATCGTCTTGCGAATTTTCTCCTTTAGCCGGAGTACTTCCTTCTGCAGGCTATCGCGCGTCAACATGTCAAGAGCGCCGAAGGGTTCATCCATCAGCAAGTAGTTCGGGTCGGTTGCCAGTGCGCGAGCCACCGCAACCCGCTGTTGTTGCCCACCCGAAAGCTCTGCGGGAAAACGGTTGACGTATGCCTCAGGCTCAAGCTCGACGAGTTCGAGCAGCTCGCGTGCGCGCGCGTCCCGTTTGACTGCCGATATTCCTGTCAGGCGTAGTCCGATGGCAACGTTTTGCCCGACGGTCATATGCGGAAAAAGGCCAATTCCCTGAAACACGTACCCCATGTTCCGGCGCAAGGCGATCGCCTCGTAATCGCTCAGGTCCTGGCCATCGAGCGTGATGCGCCCTGACGTTGGCTCGATGAGGCGGTTGATCAGTCGAAGAATGGTCGTTTTGCCCGATCCGGACGTGCCGACGAGGACGAACGTTTCCCCTTCTTCGATCGTGAGCGATACGTTGCGCAACGCATAGCTTTGACCGCCGTCGAAGGATTTGCTGACGTTGTCGAGGACAATCATATGCGCACTTTGTTGTTTATGGTTCGGGAATAGCACGAATTGCGCACAATGCGTGCCCGCTGGCGAAGGTATGTTTTTGCTCGCATCTCCGTTTAGGGATAAAGCGGACCTTAACGGAATTCGCTGACCACGCGAACCATACCTCTCCAGTGATGATCCAGGATCGCCCTCAAAGCGTTTCTTTAGATCAGCAACCAGGATTTTGCGTTATGGCCGTCAGCAGAATGTGCTCGTTACCGGCGTTGCCGGGTTTCTTGGGAAGTAGTTGGTATCTGGTCTTCTCGACATGCAAAATAGTGACCGCGTTCATAGCCTCGGCCCTCTACCTCAGTTCAGCACCGGCTCTTGCTCAGGATCCGCTTGAGGGCTTGCGGCCACTCGGGCGCCTCGTGTCAGTGGGTGAACATAAGCTTCATATTCATTGCACGGGTAGAGGATC
>JAUVPN010000029.1 GCA_030598645.1 Hyphomicrobium sp.
GCGGTTGTGGGGGGGTTCTCCTTCCACATCAGCCAATTCGACCGCGCCATGCAGGCGCGGCGCCAGCCAGGCTCTTCGTTCAAGCCTTTCGTCTATGCGACCGCGATCGAGAACGGCTACAAACCGACAAGCATTGTGCTCGACGCGCCTATCGAAATCGAACAAGGCCCAGGCCAGGACATCTGGCGGCCTGAGAACTATGAGAAGGAAAAGTCGGGCGGACCTTCGACGTTGCGTACCGGCATCGAGAAGTCACGCAATCAGATGACGGTGCGTTTGGCTCAGGATGTCGGTATGCCGATGATCACTGATTATGCGCGGCGCTTCGGCATCTATGATGACCTGCTGCCTGTTCTTTCGATGTCGCTCGGAGCGGGTGAGACGACGCTTCTGCGAATTGCCACAGCTTATTGCATGCTTGCCAATGGAGGCAGGCAAGTGCGCCCGACGCTCATCGATCGCATCCAGGACCGCTGGGGGCGCACGGTGTGGCGCCACGACCAGCGGGTTTGTGAGAACTGCAAGGCGGAGGAGTGGACGGGCCAGGATGAGCCCCAGATATTTGATGACCGCCGCCAGATAATCGATCCCCACTCCGCCTACCAGATGACATCAATTCTTGAGGGCGTAGTTCAACACGGGACCGCGCGCTCGCTCAAGAAGTTGGGGCGACCGCTTGCCGGAAAGACGGGCACGACGAACGAGGAGAAGGACGCATGGTTCGTCGGTTATTCACCAGATCTGGTCGTCGGCGTGTTTGTTGGCTACGACACGCCGCGGCCAATGGGCAAAGGCGAGACAGGCGGTCGTGTCGCGGCTCCTATCTTCGGTTCGTTCATGAAGAAGGCGCTCGCTGACAGGCCTGCTACGCCATTCAGAATACCTCCCGGCATCAAGTTGGTGCGCATCAATCACAGGACGGGTTTGCGAGCTTCGGCCGATCAGCCGGGTAGCATCACGGAAGCGTTCAAACCTGGCGAGGGACCCGACGACGCCTACTCGGTGATAGGCCTATCGGAAGTGACGGGAACAGCTGCTTCGGGCACCGATGTTGCCCGCCCGGAGCCACGTCGGCCGAGTCTCGGATCGGAACGCGGTGGCCTGTGGTGACCTTGCGCTGAGGGCGGCCAGAATGGACTTTTTCAGCATGGCTAGCTGACCGCGTTTACATGCGTAGTAACGACCACTATATCACTGTCTTTTAATCCACCACATCGCACTCGTTTCGGGAGGCTGCCATGCGCGCCGAACTGCAAAAGCTCGTCGATTCCATCAAGGAGGCCTTAGTCCTCTTACGGAGGCATCTTTGACTGGGACACCGCTGAAGCTCGACTGGCGGAATTCAACAAGCAGGCAGAGGACCCGAACCTGTGGAATGATCCCAAGGGTGCCCAAAAGGTCATGCGCCAGCGTCAGCAGTTGGAACGCTCCATGGGCGCCTACCTCAGGTTGGCAGGCGATCTTGAGGATAGCGTGACGCTGATCGAGCTGGGAGAAGCCGAAGACGACGATGCCACCATCGCCGAAGGGGAGGCGCAATTGCGCAAACTCGAGGAGGAAGCGCAGCGCCGCAGCGTCGAGGCGCTACTATCAGGTGAGGCTGATGCCAACGACACCTACTTGGAAGTTCACGCGGGGGCCGGCGGTACGGAGAGCCAGGATTGGGCATCCATGCTTGTGCGGATGTACATGCGCTGGGCGGAGGATCGTGGCTACAAGGTAAAGGTGATCGAGGAAAGTGCAGGTGAAGAAGCGGGTCTGAAGTCAGTTACCATCGAAATCAAGGGAGAAGATGCCTACGGTTGGCTCAAGACGGAGTCGGGCGTACACCGGTTAGTGCGCATCTCACCTTACGATAGCAACGCGCGCCGGCATACGAGCTTTGCATCAGTGTGGGTGTATCCGGTGGTCGATGACGCCATCGACATAGATATCAATGAGGGGGACTGCCGGATCGACACATACCGATCTTCAGGCGCGGGTGGGCAACACGTTAATACCACTGATTCGGCAGTGCGCATTACGCACTTACCGACAGGTGTCGCTGTCGCAAGCCAGCAGGAGCGTTCGCAGATCAAGAACCGCGCTATCGCATGGGCGATGCTGAAATCGCGGCTCTATGACCTCGAGCTTAAGAAGCGGGAAGAAAAGGCGTCCGCGGAAGCTGCGAGTAAAACCGAAATCGGTTGGGGGCACCAGATCCGCTCCTATGTACTACAGCCCTATCAGTTGGTGAAGGATCTGCGTACTGGCAAGCAGAGCTCCAACCCGACAGCCGTTTTGGATGGTGCGCTTGATCCGTTTATCGAGAGTGCTCTGGCGCAGCGCATCGACGGTGGTGGGCCAGTGCATGTTGAAGATCTCAACTAACCGTAGGGCACGCGCGTTTGGCATCGATGGCAATATTAGCCGCTCTTGGTTGGGGCGCTGGCGGTCGAAACAAACATGCTGACAGCAAGTAGCGCGGCGAGGGGTGCCACCAGGCTCCAGAAGGTTAGTAAGATATAGCCGTAGGCCCCGGCAACAGTTCCGATGATGAAGGCCAGAACGGTAGGTGCCACGCGCTTAAAGCGCGCCCTGGCGCGCTCACTCACATCGGGGGTGTGACTATACATATCGATGAAGTCGATCATAGCCTGGGTGCAGTTGACGGTCATAATCGTGGTAGAGGGATGGCTGGCCAGGATGAGACGTCCGTAGCCGTTTTGTACCGCCATGGCCGAGACGCCAAGAAGCCCAGCAAGGATTGGACCCGCCTTGTCGGGGTCTGTTACCGGCGAAACGGATTGCCCGACGAACATGCAGCATGCGAGCAGCGCGCTCTGTAACAGGAGTAGGGCGCGAAAGGGGGAACGGGCGCTTTGCTCATATTCCCGAACGATAAAGCGTGTGATAGCAACGAAGATCAAGAACATGGGCAGCGCCAGCAGTTTGGCTATTAGGCCTGAGGAGCTGTGTACGATATCCGAACCCATCACCGTGAAATTGCCCGTAATGTGGGAGGCGAAAAGCCCGTAAAGTGCTACGAAGCCCACCACGTCGACAAAACCCGAGACGAACGACAAAGGCACCGTAGCACGAAGCGCGCGGTCCAACGGCTCCAGCCGCAACTCCATGCTCGACATTGTTATCTCCACAACTGCATATAGATTCCGCCGTGCATGAAAAGGCCCACGAACCCGCTAGATGCAATTTGGGGCAAAGCCAGTAAGAGCCGCCGGCAAGCCGCTTTTGTAGCATCCCAGAGCCGCAGCCTTTTCATTCTTAGACGTGATGGCACGCGACGGGCGTGCAGCTTTTGCCAATCACTTTGCCGCATTCTCTTTGGCGCGGACGATCGCTTGCTCAATGAACTTGTGAGCTTCCGCAGCATCGCCCCAATGCTCAATCTTGGCCCACTTACCAGGTTCTAAATCCTTATAATGGGCGAAGAAGTGCTCGATCTGCTTCGCCGAGATTTCCGGTAGATCGGAGTAGTTTTCAATATTGTCATAGCGCTTCGTCAGTTTGCTACTTGGCACTGCGATTATTTTCTCGTCGCCGCCGCCCTCGTCCTCCATTACGAGCACGCCAATGGGACGACAATTGATGACGGCTCCAGGGACAAGAGCGCGTGTGTTGCAGACAAGGACGTCAATGGGATCACCGTCGGCGGATAGTGTGTGTGGTGCAAACCCGTAATTTCCGGGGTAGCGCATAGGCGTGTAGAGGAACCGGTCGACGACAAGCGTGCCAGAGGCTTTGTCCATCTCATACTTGATGGGCTCCCCGCCGACAGGAACCTCTATAATCACGTTGATGTCGAGAGGCGGGTTGTACCCGATGGCGATGGCATCGAGGCGCATGGGCTCGGCTCCTAGTCGTGCGTTAAAAACGTTGTGGCCAATGTCAGAACACACAATGGCGGTAGGCGCGCAAGGAGATCTTGGCCACACATTGCCACCTCCGCCCGGCACTTTCGCGTGACTCTCGGTGTTGTCAACTCATCGCTCCAGCGTCGAGCGAGGTGTGGCCGATGAGGACGAACGTGCTAGAAGCCGTTTTTCCTCACGATCGGATGAGAAATGCGCCCGCCGCCAGACCCATTGAAATGCATCGAAACGGCCGGCTTTGCGGACTATTCGCTTCTCGACAGCGGGGTCGGCCGAAAGTTGGAACGTTTCGGCAAGATCATTGTTGACCGGCCGGAGCCGCAGGCTCTTTGGTCGCCGCACCTTGCTAAGGCGGAATGGGATCAGGCCCACGCCGTATTTTCAAGCGAAAAAGATGAGGACATGGGCGGCTGGCGCCTCCACAAATCCGTGCCGGAAAGCTGGCCCATCAAAATGTGCAGCGTAACGATGCTGTGTCGGTTGTCTGGATTTCGGCACATAGGATTGTTCCCTGAGCAGCTTCCGCTCTGGGAGTGGATGCTGGGACGACTTGCTGAGCGCGGCGATGAGCCCCCGCGGGTGCTGAACTTATTTGCCTACACCGGTGCAGCTTCCTTATTGGCCGCTGCGGCGGGCGCACATGTTACCCACGTGGATGCCTCCAAGAGGGCAATTGCCTGGGCCAAGGAGAACCAGTCGGCCTCCAAACTTGAGTCTGCGTCGGTGCGCTGGATCCTCGACGATGCACAAAAGTTCACGGCGCGCGAGGTGCGCCGGGGTAAGTCTTACGACCTTATATTGGTCGATCCGCCTAAGTTTGGGCGTGGGCCTAACGGCGAGGTGTGGGACTTGTTCAAGAGCTTGCCGCCGCTGATGAAGGATTGCGCAATGTTACTTGCGCCTACACGGGCGTCGCTGTTGCTGACCGTCTACGCTATCCGTGCATCGTCACTTGCATTCGACCAACTTCTACGTGAGGTATTGGTGAACCGAGGCGGAATCGGCGAGTCGGGTGAGCTTGCCATTCGCGAGCGCGACGGAGCACGGGCGATACCGACATCGCTATTCACGCGGTGGGCGTGTAATGACTCAACGCACTCATAAGCCGGCATCGGCACCGAAGCCGATCACCAGCCTGCAGAACGAGCAGGTGAAGGCAATCCGGGCGCTCGAGATGCGCAAGGTGCGCAAGGAGACGGGACTATTTGTTGCCGAAGGAGCGGCGATCCTTATCACCGCTCGCGAGCATGGTTTCGCACCTGAGACGTTGGTCTTTCAAACGGGGACTGCCGGAAGCGGAGTGGCACGCGGTCTCGTCGATTGGGCGCTGCGCGAGGGCGCTGAGTGCCTCGAAGTAACTGAGGCTGTGCTTGGCAAGCTCGCATCGAAGGACAATCCACAAAATATGCTGGCCGTGTTTCGCCAGCGCTGGGCGGACAGACAGAGTGCGGAAAATGTAGCGACCGGAGAAGTATGGCTTGCATTGGAAGAGGTACGTGATCCCGGAAACCTTGGCACGATCATCCGCACGGTTGATGCAGTCGGTGCATCGGGCGTATTGCTTGTCGGCAATTGCTGCGATCCTTATGCGCGTGAATGTGTGCGCGCGACGATGGGCTCGGTGTTTGCTGTTCCTCTTATCAAGTTGACGCTCGAGTCGTTCCTTGGCTGGTGCTCTTCTTGGAAAGGTGAGATTATTGGTACGCACCTCGACGGCCGGAATGATTTTCGTAAGGTGCGGCCGTCCGGACCGTTGCTATTGGTAATGGGCAGTGAGGGGCCAGGCCTGTCGAAAGAGTTGGCAAAAAGTTGCACGCAGATAGTCAAGATCCCGATGTCGGGCCAACTCGACTCGCTCAATCTCGCGGTGGCCACTGGCCTGGTGCTCTACCAGCTGCGTGGCCCGAGCCTAACGCTTTAGACCAATGCGCATAGAGTATCATCGTACCTTGATTGCCGATCACGTGCGCAACAAGGCTTTTGCGCGTGCGCTGGAGACGGTCATTTGCAGCAGCGAGACGACCGTAGCGGATATTGGTGCGGGCACAGGGATTCTGGCTTTGATGGCAGCGCGACTTGGTGCGCGCGAGGTTTTCCTTTACGAGGCCGCCGAAGTGGCCAGCGTGGCCGCCAAGGTTCTCAAAGCGAATTGCGCGCGCAACTGCCATTTGATTCCCTGCCACTCTATGGATATGGACGATCCTCCGCGGGTCGATGTTGTCGTGTCGGAAACGCTTGGCAACTATCCTTTCGAAGAGAATACAATCGAGACGTTAAATGACGCACGTTGCCGTTTTCTGAAAACGGGCGGCGTGATCATCCCAGGCCGTTTGGAGCAATTCGTGGCGCCAGCTGTCAGCGAGCGCATTCACAGCGAGTTGTCTGCCTGGGAGGAGGTCGAGTTCGATATCGACCTCTCGCCAGCAATGACGATGACCCTCAATAACATTTATGTGCGTAGCATGGCGCCTAAAGAACTGCTCGATAATGGCGCAAGCGCCAAGACGTGGGATGCCATCGACTTTACAAGGCAGAACCGGTCGGCGCGCAAAGGCGCGGCCAATTGGCGATTGTCGCGCGCAACAACGATTTTCGGTTTTGTCACGTGGTGGGTGGCTGAGCTCGTGCCTGGCATCGTGCTATCTACCGCGCCTAATGCGCCGCGAACGCATTGGGAGCAACTTTATCTTCCTCTGCTCAAACCGATGAAAGCAAGTGGCGGAGAGACAGTGACCATATCGCTGCGCTCACGTACCTCCATGGAGGAGGGAACACACGTGGCCTGGACAGCCACCCGGCTTAACGCGAAAGGGCAAAGGCTAGAGCACCAGGCATTGAATTTGGATAAGGGTTTTCTGCCCTGAGAGTTGATCGCACGGTGGGTTCTAAGCTTGAAGCGCCACCACGGTTGAGGCGATGATTGTGCCGCCAATGGCCATCGTCGATAGCCACGCCAGCGCATTCTTTAGGCGTTCGTGGTTGCGCTGGCGCCTCGCCTTGCCGAGCCATTCGGCTGAACGGGGCGGCGAGGTTCGTTCACTTTGGGGTTGGCAGTGCTCCACTGGTGCATGGTGTGCTGGCGACAAAGTTAGGGCTGCAGGCTGCGATAGCATAGCCGGTGACGAAAGGATGGGTGCGGAATTGGGCTCGCCCGATTGTGTTGATCCGTTCTCGGTCGGCACGCTGACATATACGGATTCAATACGTGCCAGGCGCTTCATCAACGGGCGCCGATGCATGGCCCTGGCGATCTCGGCGGCCAAGTCCCTTTCAGACTGTGTTGCTTCGTGTAAGTTCGCGCCGACCTGTGTTGCCATTGGAATGGGGTTCCGACTAGTTGTGAGATGCGGTTGGATAACGCCACTCACAACAGTCTCCTGCAACGCTCTCGAAGGCGATGCGCGCTGTAATTGCGCGGCTCTTGAACTTGGATGCAAACGATTCTGACGCGGATATGGAGCAGAAACAGTGGCCGGTGATGTAAGAGATGCGTCATATACACTGACGGCAAGATCACGCATGACACACCTTCTCCAAACGCGCGGCCGTCTGCCTTCTTCATCGAAGCATCAGGAGGACTGGCGACCTCTGTACCTAGAATCTAGTAAATCCGATTGAGATGGCCGGAGCGTGGCAGAGATGTGTGCGGCTAGAGCATTTTAACTGGGAGGGCATGCAATGATTCTTTTGGTAATTGGGTTGATCGTATTCTTGTCGATCCATCTTGTGCCGACCAACGTCGAATTGCGCGACGGTCTTGCCGCGCGGTTTGGTGAGAAAGGCTACAAAGTTTTCTTTTCCATTGCGGCTCTGATCGGTTTCGTGCTCATCGTTCTGGGCTTTCATAAACTTCAACTGCACCCAGGCAAAAATCCTCAGCTTTGGTATCCGCCAGTATGGTGCCGGCATCTCGCTGTTGCACTCATGCTGCCGGCTATGATCGCGCTTGTCGCGGCCTATGTACCGTCACGCATCCATACCATGTTGCGCCACCCCATGCTTATAGCGATCAAGCTGTGGGCATTGTCGCACCTTCTCGCTAATGGCGATTTGGCATCGCTTGTTCTGTTTGGAAGCTTTCTCGCCTACGCCGTCTATGACCGCATCTCGGTAAAGAAACGAGGGGCGTTGGGGCCTCTCGGAGAAAGGACCGGCTCTCCAATCAACGACGTTATCGTTGTCTTTGGGGGGATCGCACTCTTTATTGGGTTCTTGTACTGGGCCCACGAGTTTCTGATAGGTGTTTCACCCTTGTCGTAACGGTTGCAATGGGTAAACCTTTCATTAGTCGAAGAAAATAGGTTGGCGCTGGGCTAGGGTGGAATGCGCTAATTGCGGCATTCGCGCCTATTGGCCGGTCGCTGCCTAGCCATTCTTGTTGTTGCTAATTAGGGTGCGCCCGGACACGTACCGATTAATCACCTATAAGTACGCTTATGTCCCTACACGGTACCCAGAAACGTCTGATGGCCCCGGACATCACAGCCCTAAAGGGCCGCGGTGGGATCGTTGCGTTGACCGCCTATCACGCGCACACCGCGGCGATCGCAGATAAGTACTGTGATTTTCTGCTCGTCGGTGACAGCCTTGGCATGGTCATGCACGGTTACGAGACAACTGTGCCGGTGCCACTGGAGTTAATGATCATGCATGGCCGCGCGGTGGTGCGCGGAGCCAAACGTGCTCTCGTTGTGGTGGACATGCCTTTCGGCTCCTATGAGGAAAGTCCGTCAGTGGCGTTTCGCAATTGCGCGCGCGTCATGAAGGAAACCGATTGTGGAGCCGTGAAGATTGAGGGCGGCCAGCGCATGGCGGAGACGACCCGTTATCTTGTCGAACGCGGCATTCCGGTCATGTCCCATATCGGCATGACGCCACAGTCCGTGAACGTTATTGGCGGCTTCAAGGCGCAAGGACGCAATCCAGAACAATGGTCAGCGATGGAGGAAGACGCCAGGCAGGTCGCCGAGGCGGGCGCTTTTGCGCTAGTGTTGGAGGCCGTAACGCAACCTCTTGCGGCGCGGGTCACCGCAGCAATTGACATACCAACCATCGGGATTGGCGCGTCCCCATCGTGTGATGGGCAGATCCTCGTGATGGAGGACATGCTGGGTTTGAGTCCGCGCGTGCCGCGGTTCGTCAAAAAGTTTGGGCGCATTGGTGAGGCGATTGAGGGGGCGATCCGGACGTACTCCGAGGAGGTACGCGCTGGTACCTTTCCAGCTCCTGAGCACACTTACTCCATGAAGACCGGTGCAGCTTCAGCGGCGGGGCGCACGCAGGCGGCCGACCTGAGGGCCACGAAAAAGCCGAAAACGCCGAGCAGCTAAGCATCGTCGGACCAGTGTCGGTGAGCTGTGATAGGCATTGGTGATCAACATTTTGCTTAAAGGAAGCTCTCGGCTATCAATGCGCCGTCACGGGAAGTCCCCTCAGGGCATTCCGTGCAAGGAGACAATGCAAAGTGCTGAAGGGCTATATTCACGATGGTTGACAACAATGACAACCTTCTCCGCGAAGTTGAAGAAGAGCTGCGACGTGAGCGGATGGAGAAGCTGTGGCGGCAGTATGGCAACTACGTCATAGCCGCTGGCGCACTGATTGTAGTCCTGGTCCTCGGATACAAATACCTGGAACAGGTTCGCCTGCAGGCGGCCGAGGCGGCCGGCGCAAAATACGCGGCTGCGATGAGCTTGAAGTCGGACGGCAAGCAGGATGAGGCGGCCGAGGCCTTCGACGCCCTGGCCAAAGAGGGTCCGATCGGATATCGAACGTTGGCGCAGCTGCAACACGCCGGTCTACTCAACGAGCAAGGCAAAAAGGCCGAAGCACTAGCCGCTTACACAGCGCTCTCCGAGGATGGCACGGCCGATTCGCTTTTAAGTGGCTTTGCCAAATTGCAGGCGGCCTCATTGCGGCTCGGCGAAGCCGACTGGACGGAGATGGAGAATCGGCTCAACGATCTAGCCGCTGATGACAGCCCCTGGCGGTACAACGCGCGTGAACTTTTGGGGCTGGCAGCATTCAAGGCGGGCAATCCAGACGAGGCGCGCAAGATCCTCGAACCGCTGCTCGCCGACGAAAAGACGCCACAGGGCGTCGTCGATCGCGCGCAGATCGTAATGGGGGAAATTGTTGCCAAGGACCTTGCAAAGCAGGCGGCAGCAAGCGGGTCGGAAACGCCAAATACGGCGCTTGACGCAAGCAGGCCGAGTGGTGGCGCGCCCAATGCAAGCGAGAAGAAGGAATAGGGCAGAGCGTATGACGGAGCGGGTTCAGCCGGCGGGCATGACAGTGGTGGGGCTTCTCGCGCTCGCGCTTCTCTCCGGCTGCTCTGATACTCTTGATAGTCTGCCCAAGCTCGGCGAGCTCAATCCCTTCGCGGAAAAGCAGGTGCCTCTGCCCGGCCGACGCGTTTCCGTGATGCCGCCGCAGCGCAATCAGATCTCCGGTGAATTAGCCGATGCGAGCAAACCGATCACGCTGCCGGCCCAACGTGTCAACGATGATTGGACCCAGCCGGGTGGTGATCCTAACAATGCACCAGGCCACCTCGCTTTCAATGGTGTGGGGAAAGAGGTTTGGTCAGTTGATGCTGGCGAAGGCTCAAGTAGTTCGGGCCGCGTGACGGCAAGCCCGATTGTCTACGCGGGCAACATTTATACGCTGGACGCGGAGGGCAGCCTAAGTGCTTTTGCTCCTTCTGGCGGCTCGGCCAAATGGCGCGTTTCGCTCAAGCCCGACAGAGAGAATGCACAAACTAGCATTTGGTCGCTGTCGCTGACCGGTGGCGGCGATGGGGGCGGTTATGGCGGTGGCCTTGCAGTTGATTCCGGGCGGCTCTATGCAGCGACGGGCTATGGGAACGTCGTAGCGCTCGATCCTCAAACAGGCAAAAAACTTTGGGAAAAGAATTTAGGTGCGCCCATACGCGCCTCACCGACGGCAGCAGGCGATCGCTTGTTCGTCGTGACGCTGAACGGGCGCTTCTATTGCTTGGCAGGGGCCGATGGCGGCGAACTTTGGTCGGTACGCGGGCTGCCCCAGCAGGCTAGTTTATTGACGAATGCAAGCCCAGCCGTCGAAGGCGAGATTGTTGTCGTCCCCTATCCTTCCGGCGATCTCGTCGCGTTAAAGGTCGCTGATGGTTCGCCTATGTGGTCCGAGAGCCTGACGCGCACGCGCACGACTTCGCAAATAACCTCTATGAGCGACACTGCGCGTCCGGCAATCTCTGAAGGCACGGTCTATGCTGTTGGCCATGCGGGACGCATGGTTGCTACGCAGGGAGCTACCGGTGAGCGCCTTTGGTCACTTAATGTGCCGGGCACGCAGGCGCCGTGGGTGGCGGGTGAAAACGTGTTCGTCGTCGACACTATTGGACAGCTGATGGCGGTTTCACGCGCAGACGGCAAGGTGCAATGGACGATAAAGCTGCCGGACGGCGGATCTTGGTCGGGGCCGACGCTTGCTGGCGGCACGCTATGGCTTGCCTCCGCAGGTGGCAAGCTTGTCGGCGTCGAGGCGACGACCGGGCGCGTAGTAACCCAAAAAGATCTCGGTGATCCCGTTTACATCGCGCCAGTGGTTGCACAGGGGCGGATGTATGTTCTGACCGATGAAGCGAAGCTGATCGCTCTGAACTGAGCGTTCTGCTCTTGCTCGCTTGGTGCACAGCCACGGGGGCTTTCCTCTGTCCACCGGTTTGAGGCATAAGCGGTCCTCAAGCCAGGACCAATCTCAATGACCCGGAATTCAATGGTCGCCATTGTCGGCCGTCCCAATGTCGGCAAGTCGACACTGTTCAACCGCCTCACCGGAAAGCGCACTGCACTGGTCTCCGACATGCCAGGGCTGACACGCGACCGCCGCGAGGGTGAAGCTCTGCTGCTCGACCACCCGGTCATACTTATTGACACGGCGGGTCTGGAGGAGGCCAAGGGCGGCTCAATTGCACAGCGCATGCGCCAGCAAAGCGAGGCCGCGGTGAAGGAAGCCGATCTCGTGTTGTTTGTAGTCGATGCGCGTGAGGGAGTGACACCCTCTGACCAAGTCTTTGCACGCATCGTGCGGACATCGGGGTGCCCTGTTATCGTTGTTGCCAATAAATGTGAGGGTCGATCAGGCGAGGATGGTTTCTACGCCGCGTTCGAGTTGGGCTTCGGTGACCCTGTGGCAATCTCAGCCGAGCATGGCGAAGGCCTGGGCGAACTGGTTGCTGAAATGATGTCGGCGCTCGGGCTACCTGCGGGCGAAACGGACGAGGATCGAGCAAAGAGTCCCGGCGAAAAACCGGAGATTGACATTGATCGCCCCATTCGCGTTGCCGTCGTGGGGCGGCCCAACGCGGGCAAGTCGACCCTTGTCAATGCGATGCTCGGTGAGGAGCGTATGATAACCGGGCCAGAGCCTGGCCTGACACGTGATGCGGTGCCAAGCGATCTCGAATGGGCCGGACGCCGTGTGCGCCTTTACGACACTGCCGGCTTGCGGCGCAAAGCCAAGGTGAAGGAGCATGCAGAGAAGCTAGGTGCGAGCGACGCTATTCGGGCGCTTCGCTTTGCAGAAGTGGTTGTGCTGATTATCGATGCAGAGCGGCCTCTCGAGCATCAGGACTTAACAATTGGAGATATGGTCACGCAGGAAGGAAGAGCGCTCGTCATCGCTGTCAACAAATGGGATTTGGTAGAAGACAAGCAAAAGACGTTGAAAGAAATACGGACAGCTTTGGCGCAGCGTCTATCGCAAGTACCAGGTGTATCTCTAGTGACAATTTCGGCGTTGAGTGGTCGTGGGATCAATCGACTCATGGAGGCGGTGCTAGAGGCCTATGATGTCTGGAATCGCCGCGTGCCGACGGCGGCCCTTAATCGGTGGCTCGAGGCGGCACTGGCAAGGCATTCACCGCCGGCCGTCGCCGGGCGGCGCATCAAACTCCGATTTATGACGCAGCCGTCAGCGCGGCCGCCAACATTCATTGCATTTTGCTCACGGCCAGTAGCGCTGCCCAAGTCCTATGTTCGTTATCTCACTAATAGTCTGCGCGAGGCATTCGATCTGCCGGGAGTCCCGATCCGATTTAATCTTCGTAAAGGCGATAACC
>JAUVPN010000025.1 GCA_030598645.1 Hyphomicrobium sp.
GCCCCGCCGTCGGCGCCGCGACAGCTCCGTCATGTGCCGCATAGATGGTTTGATAGTCTGTTCGATCGATATCTTCGGCTTGCCGCCGCCCTGAAATATAGGGTGGAAGCGGCATCTGACCGATGGCTGCGATGGCTAGGTCGAGATCATTGCCTGCAAGATCGAACACAAGCTCAAACGTACTTTCGTCGCACTTAGCGGCAACAGTAGCCGGAAGTGTGCCCGCAACGTTGGATTTGCCTGAAACACCAAAGGAGAGCCGGTCGCCTTCCTTTAGACGCTTGGCAGGCCGCGCCAGAACGCGCCAGCGTTTCTCATCAATGCGCTCAATGAGCGTGACGGAAATTTTTGCTTTTAATGCGTCGCGGGTTCGCTCACCTTTGAGCGCAGAAGGTATCACACGAGTATCATTGAAGACGAGCGCATCGCCGGCGCGCAGCAACTCGGGTAGTTCTCTGACAATGCGATCCTCGATACAAGGCGTTGGCCGCACTACGAGCAGCCGAGCAGCATCACGAGGACACACTGGGTGTAGCGCGATCTTGTTTTCTGGAAGCTCGAAATCGAAATGTTTTGTTTGCATGGGAGTTCCGGATCCGCCGCCGATGTGCCATATGGCGGCGCTACGTGCCAACCCCTCCCTGCAATCCTTAAATGCAATTGAAATTGGCGCAGTACTACCTATGTCATCAGAAATTCCTAACGTTGCATATTGCGACAATGCGTAGCGTCTATTCAGTGCAATCAAACGGCAGCGTCATGCCAACTGCAGAAACGAAACGCCGGCAGCCGAGCTGAACCGGATCTGACTGCAACACACGCTTGTCTACTCCAGCCCCCTTCTCCTTTCCAAGTTTCTGACGCGCAATCGCGTGCGCCGGCCTGCCATCGAAGAAATCAGCAGGAGATGCGAGAGCTTGCTGGAAACTCCTTTCTGCTCGAGCAATTTTGCCCCGCTCCTCAAACACGCGTCCCCTCAACGCATGAGCTGCGGCAAAGTTCTTTCTGATCTGTAGCGCTTTGTCGAGGTCGGCTCCGGTAGCATCAAGCTGGCGTTGACGAAACGATACAACTGCTCGGGCATAGTAAGCAGCTGCATTTCTGGAACTCGCGCCAATGAGCTTATCGATCTCGGCCTTAGCCTCAGCTTGCTCACCCTTGTCGGAGCGCGTAAGTGCGCGCATAAGCTTCACTTCGGTAATATCAGGCTTCAAAGATGCCGCCTTATCTAGATCAGCAAGCGCGGCGTCCGGGTCATCGTTTTCACGACGCAATACCGCACGTCTGTAATAGGCTGACCCGTTTTTCGGCTTAAGCACGATGTAGCGATCCATATCGGCAAGCGCATCGTTCAGAGAACCGAGATCATGCTGGGTAAGCGCCCGAGCGTAGTATGCTTTGGCAAAGCGAGGGCGCCGCTGCACAACCCGGTCTAAGTCGGCAAGGGCCCGCCTGTTGTCCCCGGATTTTCGGTAGGCACCGGCGCGATTGAAGTAGCTAATGTAGAACTGGCGCCGCGGGAGACGCCCGCTGTTCATCACACGTGTACAAGCTGCAGCCCCGCGCACTCGGTCTGACGCATTGCAGTCTGCGATATCTTTTTTCATTCCGGCGAAGCTTGGGCTGACCAACCCAACGGACAGGAGGAGTAACGTGAAAATACGAGATTGGCTCAACATTTTCGCTCCTCGCGATCATGCCTTGGTGACGGCGCAAGCGCCGCTAGAGCAGTGCGCACGTCGGGCAATGGCAAGGGGGAATATCTTTCGCAGATAAGAAGTGCTTGCTGTTCCCAAGGGAACAGCGGGGTCTTCTTAATTTATGCCAGCTGATCGGTTTCGATCAGGGGCCTTAACGGCGTGAATGATTGCTGAAACCACGTAATTCTCGGCACCGCTGCCTGGCAACCACTCACGGATAAACGCTGCGCTTTTCTCGCTGATCGCAATCTCGATTTCTGTGAACCCTGCTTGCGTGAGTATAGTTTTGAGTTCATCGACCATTACTGCCCCCGCGATGCATCCGGCGAGTGCCGCGATAGAGTTTGCTAGCGCTTCAGGCATCGGTGCCGTGGCGACGACATCGGAGATTGCTAGCCGGCCACCTGGCTTCAAGACTCGAAAAGCCTCATTGAAGACCGCCTGCTTTTCCGGCGAAAGATTGATCACGCAGTTTGACATGATCACATCGATACTCGAATCCGCAACGGGCAGATGTTCGATCTCGCCAAGACGAAAGTTGATGTTCCCAAACCCAGACTTGACAGCATTTTTACGCGCCTTGGCGACCATCTCCGCTGTCATGTCGACGCCAATAACTTGGCCGCGCGGTCCCACTCGACGCGCGGCAAGAAAGCTATCGAAGCCGGCACCTGCACCGAGGACGAGAACCGTTTCTCCCGGGACAAGCGAGGCCATGGCCTGGGGGTTTCCGCAGCCTAGCCCCAAGTCTGCCCCTTCAGGCACGCTGGCTAGGTCTTCCGCGCTGTAACCCATCTTCAGCGAGTCCGATGTTTCTTTATCGCAACATGATGGCGCGCAACAAGTAACTCTGGACTCTGGCGTTGCTACGGCCGACGCGTAATGCTCGCGCACAGCCGTGCGAATGGTATCGCTATTTTTACGGGTCACTACTTCACGTCTCCCCGTTACATCTCTTGCCATGAGAAACTGACAGCGGACTGCCTGGCTGGGATTTGCAAGGGGCGCACCTAAGAAGCCACGTCGGCGGCGACTTTGACGGAGACCATCTTGTCGGGATCAACCACCGGCTCCCCCCTCTTGATTTTATCGACGTTCTCCATGCCTTCAATCACCTTACCCCACGCAGTGTACTTGCCGTTTAGAAAGGTGGCGTCATCAAAGCAGATGAAGAACTGGCTGTTGGCACTGTCAGGACTTTGTGCGCGGGCCATGGAGCACACGCCGCGCACGTGTGGTTCAGAATTGAATTCCGCCGCTAAATTGGAATGATCTGAACCGCCAGTCCCGGTTCCCTTTGGGCAACCGGTCTGCGCCATGAAACCCTCGATCACGCGGTGAAATGCGATACCGTCATAGAAACCTTCACGCGCCAGCTTTTTGATACGCTCCACATGTTGGGGCGCTAGGTCCGGCCTTAGAGCTATGACAACGCGCCCTTTGGTCGTATCGATGATGAGCGTGTTCTCTGGATCATCATATGTGGTCATCGCAATCTCCGTGGGGAAGCATTTATGCAGATTGGCTCATTGCGGAACGGCAAGCGCACACGAGACGCCTGCCAATCCAACACAAATTGTATTATTCGCGCCGTGCTGACAGCCAGGAACAATGCCTAATTCCCATTGGTCTTTACATAGACCTTTCGCATAACGTCTGGGATGGGCGGAGGCTCGCCCTTGGCAACATTGTCTACGTATTCCATTCCCTCGATCACCTGCCCCCAAACCGTGTACTGGCCGGTTAGGCCGCTGCAGCCGGTATCGTTGAAACAGATGAAGAATTGGCTGTTGGCGCTATCCGGATCAGAAGTGCGGGCCGCGCCAATCGTTCCACGCCTATAGGGTTCCTGCGAGAACTCCGCTGGCAGGTTGGCATAGTTCGAGCCGCCTGTGCCTGTACCTGTCGGATCGCCGGTCTGCGCCATGAAGTTATCGATCACGCGATGGAACTTAATGCCATCATAGAAACCTTCCTTGGCCAATTGCTTCACACGCTCCACATGCTTGGGAGCAAGATCGGGGCGCAACTTCACGAGCACCGGGCCATCTTTGAGCTCGATTACGAGAACATTGCCCGGATCCGCGCTCATGGGCTGCTTCGAGCAAGAAGTGCCTAAGATCACAAAAAACGATAACGCGAGTTTCGTGAACAAACGCATGGGGCGTCTCCGATTTCTTGATTTCTTAGAGGCGGCCGTTGCAGCAGGTGAGACCCGCAAATAGCCTTAGTCGCGGACGTTATCGCTCTTTAGCGTGCGGCTCGCAACGTCTCACAGCATTGTGCTGCGCAACATTCTATTGGCCGGGCAACATTTTCGCCTTTAACCGCCGTGCGACTTCCTCAGAAACGAAAGCTGATGGATCGCCCCCCAACAAAGCAATTTGACGCACAAGATTAGCAGCTATGTGCCGAACGTTTGGTGAGGCAGAAACAAAAACGGTTTCGACATTGGGCGCCATTGCTCCATTCATCCCCGCCATCTGCATCTCGTAATCGAAATCGGTGCCATCACGCAGGCCACGGAAAATCACGCTTGCCTTGTGGGACCGTGCGGCCTCAACTGCCAAGTTCGAGAACGTGACAATCTCGACGCCCCCACTCGTTGCATGCGCAATCGACATAATCTCCATACTCAGCATCTCGATGCGCTCTTCGGCGCTGAAAAGCGGGGACTTGGAGGGATGGAGCCCAATGCCAATCACTAGCTTGTCGACAAGACGGCAGGCCCGTTCAATCACATCGGTGTGGCCGAGTGTGACGGGATCGAAGGAACCTGAATAGAAACCGATGCGGGTCATGTTGGGTCAAGGGGTGAAGGATCTTTCCTTCTTATCGTGAAGGTGCCTCAGTGCACAACGACCTATAGCAGACACTGAGGCATAATCGCCCGGCGAACGAATGCACCGGGGCCATTAACGAGCTTCGCTCTGCACACAACCCACAGGAGGCGACGTCGATCAGCGCCTCACAATGAGCCCAAGGTTAAAACAACGAATGAGGCCTGCGTTGGTGGTCGAAGGACATATGTCAAAGATAATTCGCAGCTATTCAGACACCGGCGTGTCGCCATTGCCATCGCCATTTTCCACGTCATCATCGCCCTCATCGGGGATATGCTCGACGGAGACAACGCGCTCGTCTGCGTCGGTCTTGAAGATGGTCACACCCTGGGTATTGCGGCCAGCGATACGTACGTCGTTGACGGGGCACCGGATCAGCTGGCCGCCGTCGGTCACCAACATGATCTGATCTGTTTCAGCAACCGGGAATGACGCGACGAGAGGACCATTGCGTTCGTTGACCACCATTGCGACGATGCCTTTGCCGCCGCGGCCCGACGTCCGATACTCGTAAGAAGAAGACCGCTTACCGTAGCCTCTTTCCGAAACCGTTAGCACGAACTGCTCTTTCGCGCCGAGCTCTGCGAAGCGGGCCGTTGTTAATTCGGCGTCACTGCCGTCGTTTTCTTCCTCGGCCTCATCTGCTTCGGGCTCGCCCACGTCCTCGCCTTGGGCACGACGCAACATTGTTGCCTGTTTCAGATAAGCCGCGCGCTCTGGAGCTTCCGCGTCGACATGCGTGAGGATAGCCATAGAAATGACCTCATCGCCCTTGTCGAGCTTGATACCACGCACGCCATCTGACTCACGCCCTTTGAACAGCCGTACCTCATCCTTCAGCAGGAAGCGAATGCATTGTCCCCGCGCCGACGTCAGAACAACATCGTCCGCCGGAGTGCAAATGTCGACAGCAACAATGCTATCGCCTTCGCCAAGCTTCATGGCGATTTTTCCGTTGCGGTTTATGTTTTCGAAATCGGTTAGAGCATTGCGCCGCACTTTGCCAGAGCGTGTGGCAAATGCCAGCTCCAGCGCCTTCCAAGTCTCGGAGTCCTCTGGAAGCGGAAGAATAGAAGTGATCACCTCGCCTTGGGCCAGGGGCAGCAAGTTGACAAGTGCTTTTCCGATCGCTTGCGGCGTTGCAGCCGGCAGACGCCACACTTTCATGCGATAACACATACCGCGTGATGAGAAGAACAGCACAGGTGTATGCGTCGAGGCGATAAAGATTTGCGTAACAACATCTTCTTCACGCGTCGTCATTCCGGAGCGGCCCTTGCCACCACGCCGCTGCGCCCGATAGGTCGCGAGCGGGACGCGCTTGATATAGCCCTTCATGGAAACTGTCACCACGCAATCCTCGCGTTGGATCAAGTCCTCGTCCTCGACCTCACCCTCGATATCGACGATCTCAGTTTTGCGAGGTGTCGCAAATTCTGCCTTCAGATCGTTCAGCTCCTTCTTGACGATGTCGACGATGCGCAGGCGCGATGCGAGAATGGCTAAATACTCTTTGATCTCTTCGCCAATCTTCTTGAGCTCATCCCCAATCTCGTCACGCCCAAGTGCTGTAAGCCGGGCGAGACGCAACTCCAGAATGGCTTTGGCTTGCTCTTCCGAAAGCCGGCAGGTTCCCTTGTCCGACACCTTGTGGCGCGGATCGGCGATGAGTTCGACAAGCGGGGCGACGTCGCGCGCCGGCCAGTCCCGTTCCATCAACTGCTCGCGTGCTTCGGCAGGGCTTGGCGCCCCACGAATAAGTTTAATCACCTCGTCGATATTGGCGACCGCGATGGCAAGTCCGACGAGAACGTGTGCGCGGTCACGTGCTTTCGACAGAAGGTGCTTCGTGCGCCTGCTCACTACCTCTTCGCGGAAGATAGTGAACGCCTCCACCATGTCTTTTAGGTTCAAGCTCTCTGGGCGCCCACCGTTGATCGCAAGCATATTGGCGCCGAATGTGGTTTGTAGGTCCGAGTAACGCCACAGCTGATTTAAGACAACGCCGGCCACCGCATCGCGCTTGAGCTCAATGACGATGCGCATGCCCTCGCGATTCGACTCGTCCCAAATATCAGAAATGCCTTCCACGCGCTTTTCCCGCACAAGGTCGGCGATCTTCTCGATTAGCGTGCGCTTATTGACCTGATAGGGGATTGCCGAAACGATGAGTGCCTCACGATCCTTGCGTACCTCCTCCACTTCGACTTTGGCACGCATGAGGATGGAGCCGCGACTTTTGTGGTAGGCGGAAAGAATACCTGTTCGGCCCAAAATGAGGGCACCCGTCGGGAAATCGGGGCCGGGAATAATCTGGCACAGTTCGTCGATGGAGATTTCGGGGTTGTCGAGGTGCGCAAGGCACGCGTCAATCACTTCACCGAGGTTGTGAGGAGGAATGTTGGTCGCCATGCCGACGGCAATCCCGCCGGCGCCATTGACGAGCAGATTGGGAAACTTCGCTGGCAGCACGCTGGGTTCCTCTAACGTGCCGTCGTAATTCTCGCGGAAATCGACTGTGTTCTTCTCAAGATCGTCGAGAAGCGCCATTGCCACCTTGCCGAGACGACACTCGGTATAGCGCTCGGCCGCCGGCGGGTCGCCATCGAGCGATCCGAAGTTACCCTGGCCATCGACCAGCGGCAGGCGCAAAGAGAAATCCTGCGCCAGGCGCACAAGCGCGTCATAGATCGCCATGTTGCCATGCGGGTGATACTTGCCCATCACTTCGCCGACGACACGTGCCGACTTCACGTACCTCTTATTGGGCTCCAAACCCAACTCACTCATGGCGTAAAGAATGCGTCGATGCACCGGCTTGAGCCCGTCACGCACATCAGGAAGTGCGCGCGAGACGATCACGCTCATTGCGTATTCAAGGTACGAACGCTTCATCTCGTCAGAGATCAAAACCGGGCGGATGTCTCTCGGCTCTCTGCCACCTGGTCGTTCGTCGTCGGTGCTTTCTGTCACGTCTCAATTGTCCGCTGGAACGCCGACGCACGCCCCCAGGGACGTGCGCTACGCTATGATGATACTCTTATTTAGGTTAGCACAGCTTACGTAGCAGAGCCAATGCGGACGGCACTGTTGATTCCTGAATTCCCCACATTTTACCGCGCAATAACAATATGCTAGCAACGCGCGCGGATTGCCGCATCTCGTCCCTCGCACTGACTTGTCCGCGACACACAGAAACGCTAGACCCCAGTCGATGTTAGAACGGCGCAATTGTCGGCGGCGTTTGATGGGGAGGGGATCTGCCCCCTGATTGAAGAGGAGTAAGCTAATGATGAGAGGCGTGTTGATACTTACCGTTGCGGTCGCCTTCCTGGCCCAAACAGCCTGGGCCGAGAACGTAACCATTGACGAAAATGTCTTCCTGAAAACCCAAGACGAAGGTCAGTACCTCGCAAGAGATCTGTTGCTCGGCCTGCAGGTCAAAAACGCGGATGGTCAGATCGTTGGCGACGTTGAGGATCTGATCTTGAACGCCGACAACCAGGTGGAGGGTATTGTGATGGGGACCGGCGGCTTCGCCGGATTTGGCGAGAAACGCGTTGGTGTGCGCCTGCCGGCATTGCAGATCGACAACAAGGATGGAAAGGTCACGATAGTTCTGCCACAGGCGACCAAGGAGGTACTTGACGCTTTGGCGCCGTTTGCGCGCTCAAAGCCTCGCAAGTCCCTACTCGATCGCGCAATTGGTAAGACAAAGGAACTAAAGGACAAGGGGTCTGTCACCGCCAAGGATGCATACGAAAAGGCCAAAGAAGACGCCGGACCAGCTTTTGAAAAGGCCAAGGAGGCTGCAAAAGAGGCCTATGACGACGTCAAGGAAAAGGCAGCTCCTGCTCTGCAACAGGCTAAGGAAGCCGCGAAGGAAGCCTACGATAAGGCAAGAGAATCGATTGAAAATAGGTCTTCCGAACCCACACCTGTCGTGCCAGCGCCAGAGGCGGAGACAATTGCTCCGCAGCCTGCGCCGGACGCCGCTGCGCCGAGAGGATCAGACGCCGAGATGCCAGCTTCGCAGCCTGCGCCGGACGCGGCCGCCCCGAGAGGATCAGACGCCGAGATGCCAGCTTTGCAAGAGCCTGCTCCACAACCGTAGTTTCTGGCTTGCACATTCGCGTTGTGTAGAATTCAGTTTTTCGAAACCAGGTAAGAGTCCCGTGCTGCGGCGGGCTCTTACTCACGTATTGCATCCTGATCTCACTACCACTCGTGGCATACGCTGCGTTTGCGATGCTTGTCCAGAAAACAACAAGTCGCGCCATCGATCAAAGGATCATTCTCTTTCATTTTGAACGCCGGCAAGCCGATTAGTTTGCACCAGAGACGACTGGCAAGCTGCTCGCCTTGGACGGCAAAACTGAGATAACGCGCGGTGTCTGGCAATTCGATTGCCCATACCAGCGAACCCGACCTATCGGTGAGATTGTCCGGTCCACCCAATGAAGTAAAGTGACCTCAGAGAAACTTTTAAGGAAATTGCCGTGGCTTCTAGCGGTTCAACTAAAGTCGTCATAATAGCGTTAGCGTGCAATTTCGGGATAGCCGTGGCCAAGTTTACCGCCGCTGCCTGGACCCAGTCTTCGGCTATGCTTTCGGAGGCGATTCACTCTGTCGTCGATACGTCCAATCAAGCACTCCTGCTTTATGGGATACACCGGTCACAGCGACCGGCCGATGCGCGCCACCCTTTCGGTTACTCAAAGGAGCTCTATTTCTGGAGTTTTGTCGTTGCCATAATGTTATTTTCCCTCGGCGCTGGCATCTCTATCTACGAAGGCTTCCAAAAGCTGCGGTATCCGCACCCGGTCACCAGCTTCACGGTCAACTACATCGTGCTCGCTGTTGCCCTGCTGCTTGAGGGATACACAGCTTGGCGTGCTATCACAGAATTTGAAACCCGACGTGGTGCCAGGAGCTGGTTTGCCGCCTTGCGCCTATCCAAAGACGCGGCACTGTTCACGGTTCTCTTGGAAGATATTGCTGCGGTGTCAGGCCTCGTGATCGCATTCATCGGATTGCTCACAGTGCAGTTCCTCGGCATCCAGCAAGCCGATGCCATCGCCTCGATTCTCATCGGCCTCATTTTGGCAGCAGTTGCCATCTTCATGAGTATCGAGATCAAGGGACTTCTCGTCGGTGAAGCAGCAAGCCCAAAGGTGCAGTCAGGTCTTCGAGAGATCTTGCAAAGTAAGATTGGACCGGCCGGACCGCTGCTCGCCATCAATGAGATTCGCACTATGCATCTTGGGCCGGAGGACGTGCTGGTCGCGGCGAGCGTCGATGCTGCCGATGGCGTTCCGGCAGAAGAACTGGAAGCGCTAACGGCGCAGTTCGAACGCGCGATCACTGAAAAATTTCCCGAAGTACGGCGTCTCTATATTGAAACGCAGTCGAACACCGACCATCGGGCCGCTATCGCAGCTGAGAAAAGTCGACAGCGATCGAACACAAATACCCCGGAGAAAAAGATCGCAAGCCGCGCCAAAAAACCGACAGCTGCGAAGGCAGCGACCGATCGCAAATCGAAAAAAATGCCAAAGCACCAAAGTTGATGGCGCAATTACCAACGGGCGCCTTGGCCTAGCGCCTAAAAAGGAATTTCATCGTCGAGCTGCTTGTCAAAACCACCCTTCGCAGATCCGCCCTTGGCACCCTCACCATACCCATTGTCAGAACCATAGCCGGCCTGGCCGCCTTCCTGCATACCGGCACCTGGACTGCTGCGGCCATCGAGCATGGTCAGGTTGCCGTTAAAGCCCTGCAACACGACCTCGGTTGAGTAGCGATCCTGACCCGACTGGTCCTGCCACTTGCGCGTCTGTAGCTGGCCCTCGATAAAAATCTTCGACCCCTTCTTGAGATACTGCTCCACCACTCGGCACAAATTCTCATTGAAGATGACAACCGAATGCCATTCCGTCTTTTCCCGCCGTTCGCCCGTCGCCTTGTCGCGCCATGATTCGCTGGTCGCAATCCGCAAATTGGCGATGGGACGGCCATCCTGGGTGCGACGGATCTCAGGGTCCTTTCCGAGATTGCCAATTAGGATCACCTTGTTCACAGAACCGGCCATGCGTTGCACTCCTTATTCTTTCATCTAAGGGCGGCCCAATTCCTGATCGGCACGCCGTGAGAACTGCTCTTAATGGCGACTTGGGCATCTGAACCCAAACGACCGCCGCCTCATGTCGACTCAACCACCCACCCTAATCCGATGAAGCCGTACAGCCTTCGCCAGCGGCGACCTTGTCCACGTCTTTCCAGCAACCACCGATGAGGCAATGGATATCCAGCCTAAACAGACCGAATGTTCTACATATGTTCCACAACTAAGGCCTGGCGATGTCGCTGGCAAGGGCCATTTGGGTTAGACACGCTTAACGACAACAAAATACTTGGATTACCGGCCCCGTTGCTGCTCGGCCTTATCTGCTAGCGCGCGGACCACCGGTGCGGGTGTCGTCTTGGAAGCCGGGCAATTCGAGCTCCGCAGCCCGTCGTAGACCGCCACAACATCTCCGCGAAACTGCTGCTCCATCGCGCGCTGCGCGATACCCGTTGCGACGGAGCCGTCACTCCAGCGCGCGCTGCACATCAGCCCAGTCAAATAGTTGGTGAGATCAGCCTGGTAGGTCTCAGCAGGGGGCGGCGGCGACATGCCGACCCAGCTTTGCCAGTGCAGCTCATCGGCGCTGCCCTTCCACTTGGTGCTTTCATTATCATCGAGCAGTGGCGCAGTCTTCTCGCGCGCACGGTTGCGTACTTCCTTGTCTGAAATTTCATCAATCGCGTCCTTGAGGCTCGATTTCTCATCATCGCCCAAGGGCTCGATCGTCAGCTCGGAAAGATCTGCCAGGCCGCTCGTATCCCATGCGGGCGGTACGGTGCTCCAGATGCTTGCACCGCGCAGATCGGCGCCGACCAAAGCCGTATCCGTCATGTCGGCCCCCTGGAGTTTCGCCCGTCGCAAGCTCGCCGCGGCAAGATCCGCATTCTGCAATTGAGCACCCTGCAGATGTGCAAAATTGAGCAAGGCGCCCTGCATCGCTGCACTGGAGAGATCGGCATTTTGTAGCTTGGCGCCGTTTAGATCCGCGCCACGCAGCGTCGCGTTGAGGAAGTTCGCGCCCTGCGCCTGCATGCCACCCGTCAGATCAGCTTTCTCCAAGCGCGCATTAGACAAGCTTGCACCGACGAGAGACGAGCCGGAGAGATCCGCCCCCTCCAATCGCGCCTCTTCAAGCTTCGCGCCCTGCATATCGATCCCGGACATGTGTGCTCCGCCCAATCGCGCGCCTTTGAAGTTAGCTTTGCGGGCAGAGGCACAGCTGGCGGCGATACGGTCGTTACTCAAGAACAGTAAGTCAAGGTCCGAACAGGTCATCCAAGCGTTTTTCAGATTGACACCTACGAGGCTTGCCCCGTCGAGGCGTGCACCTGTCAAATCGGCACCTTGCAGATCGGAACGGTCAAGTTTTGCGTTGCGAAGATCACGGCCACGGAGCTTGAGCGTCTTATCGTTTTCGTCAAGATCGGACTCATCAACGAGGTCGGCATCGATGACGACTAAATTACGATGAAAAACTCCGAACAAACTCTCATCAGATGCCCGCCCCGAAAGAAACGGTAGCGCGAAACCGCCATCAGCCCGCGCACCCTTCTCGTCACCTGCCCAAACCAGCAAATCTCGGCCCGTCTTATCGAGCGTCTCGCCTGGCACGGTCGCAGCGAAAAACGACAAATAAGCCACCAACGCCAATACCAAGGTGGTGATGATTGTGCTCAAAGGGTGGGTTGCGGTCGTGCGCCAGAACGCCTGGAAGAAGGAGGTCTCCGGCCGCATCAAAAAGACGCCGATAAGGATTAACAAACCAATGTCGAAAACGAGCGCGATACGGTTGATCCAGGTAGTCGTCACATCATGATAGGGCAAGAACACGACTTGTATATAAAGCAGCAGGATCACAGGAATTATCACCACCGTGAGCCAGGTCATCAAGTGCAGAAACGTGCTCATGACGCGGCTACGTTGCGGTCCGGCGATTCCCTGAACGAAGAAAAAATTATGCAACTCCAGGCGCAGAGGATGAGTACGCTTTTTGGTAGCTTCCAAAAGCTGAATGGCGTGATCAAATTCCAGCGTCTTCCTCGCCAGAAGGACAAGCTGCGCTAATATACCTAGATGGAACAGAACGATTACGATTGGGGCAAACTGGAAAAACTGTTTGAGCTGGATGTTGACCTGAAGGATCGGTAGCTGCACAGGTGTTTCCAGCAGCAGCGCCTCATGCGTCACGCCGGCAACAGCAACCATGACGTAGGCCATGATGGCGAGGAAGATGAGCCACCCTGTTTGTGCCTTATCGCTCGACCGGTTCACCGCCTCAAGCAGACTGTATGGGTTGACCGGAGTTTCTGATTCCGGTGCACCTTGCGTCGAATCCACCATTCAGGTACGCCCCCGCCAGCACATACTGCGAACAGCGCCAGACGTTAGCGGAGAAATTGTGGCCTTACCCATATTCAACTGTGCTTAGCTGCCACTAGTCCCCTTGCTATTTCTCCTCGGAACATTGCATGAGTAAAAAAGGCCC
>JAUVPN010000250.1 GCA_030598645.1 Hyphomicrobium sp.
GGACCAGACGTCTAATCTTCTCCGAGCGGCGAGAAGGTGTTTTTCGAGAAGGGCCAATGGCCGTTTGCCACGCGCCGCCCTATTACACCGACAACCTGATGCACAATCTGTGGACCGAGCGGTTCTACAAGCCGCAGATGATCAGTACATCGAGGGCGGCGGGAAGGATCTTTCCCCGCTCGTCATTGCTGCGCTTGCGCACAAAACCAAGGCTTCTTAAGCAAAATCTGGTTCCCCATCCTCTCGGGTCTGTGCTCGACCCGCTTGCCGATTATCCGAACAAGTCCTAATCTTTTGCCATTGCGACTGGTCGGCAAACTGCGCCGCCACAGGCTCTTGGCCGATCGACCGCCAGTGACGAGAACCAATGTCTCCCGCCGGCTGGCGGCCCATTCCATGAGCCCGTGATATGCGACGCCCTGAGCCTCGACGGTGCAGCGCGCAGTGCGCTCGGCCAGCAGAAACGCTGGAGGAAGTGCGATGGGTATTGCAATGACGTTACGGGACTACCTGGACGACAAGCACGTCGACTATGACGTGATGGTGCACAAGCGCACCCAGTGCGCCCAGGATACAGCCCGAGCGAGCCACGTTCCGGCAGAACGAATGGCCAAGGCCGTGGTACTGACGCGCGAAGGCGGCTTTGTGCTTGCCGTCGTGCCGGCAAACGCGAAAGTGCAGTTAGAGACGATTGAGAAGATGCTGCACTGCAACGTTGAGATGGCGACCGAGGAGGAGATCAGCGAACTCTTTCCCGATTGCGAAACGGGCGCGGTGCCGCCACTGGCGGAGCCCTATGCCGTGGATGCTTTTGTCGACGAAAGCCTCGATGAACAGCCCGACATTTACCTAGAGGGCGGCGATCATCGTAGCCTGATCCACATCCCCGGCTCGCAGTTCCGCACGCTCATGAAGAATGTGCGGCACGCACGGATTTCGGCGCCGGCTTGAGGCAATCGTTCGGGATGGTGAGGCGCTGATAGAGCTTGCAGCCGCGGGCCTCCGGTGGGGGCTTAAGCGAGCGAGCGCCTCACTTTTTGCGGGTTCAGCGAAAAGCTCGCTAACGCGATTTTTGGCATGAACCAGATACGCGCACGGTCAGGCTATACAGATTGCGCAGAACTGCCGTTGGCGCGACTTGATCGACGAGGCAAATTTCCCATCTTGATGGATTGAGCGCACGTTAGGCGTTTGCGCGGTATACTATTCGGGAGGTCAGCAGGAGGTAGCGTTATGCATGCGATCGAGATCCAGGAGCACGCACGCAAGCTGAAGGACGCCCATGGGGACAAGGCCATAGTGGAAGCGGCCCAGAAGGCGCGCGAGCTGGAGGAGGCCGGCGACAGGGAACAAGCGGAGACCTGGCGGCGCATCGAAGCCGCCCTTATACAGATGCGCGGTCCCCACTTGAGCTGAAGAGGTACGGCGGCGGTGAGCGTGGAAATTCGCCACGCCGCCCTAGTTCTTTTTCTCGTACGTGCCGATCAGCACGGCCTCGGCCAGAACGTGGCCGTCCATGGCCGCCTCCACGTCCGCCTTGGTCATCTGTTGCCGACCTTCAAGCACGGTATCGAGGGCATAAAGCTTGTGAAAATACCGGTGCCGGCCGATCGGCGGACTTGGGCCGCCGTGGCCTGCGCGCTTCCAATCGTTGAGGCCGTGCTGCGCCCCCTGGGGAAGTCCCTCGGAAGCGGCCCCTTCGGGCAGCCCGGTTGTGCCAGCGGCCATGTTGTAGACAACCCAATGCACCCAAGTCATCCGCGGTGCGCGCGGGTCCGGTGCGTCAGGGTCATCGACAATGAGGACGAAGCTCTTCGTCCCCTCAGGCGCTCCCGACCAGGCAAGCGGCGGCGAGATATCCTGCCCCTCGGACGTGTGTTTTGTGGGTATGGGCTGGCCTTCAGAAAAGGCTGTCGATGTCAGGCGAAGGGCCATGTGCTTTTCCGTTGCTTAGGCACGCATGAGCTTATATCTCAGGCTGCGCGGCCGCGGTCATTTCTCAATCTACCGGCTCGCTAACGAATGATGCCACGGGGCCACAAAATTCCATTGATTCCGATCAAGGCCGTCCCGGTTTTGGCGGCTAGGCTTAGTGTGAACCGGTGCTTAACTCCCCCTCTTACTGGCTGGATTTGCCCCGTTTTTTAATTGTCGACATCAGCAAGCCAAGGAGGCGACGCAAGGAGAAGCGACCATGTCAGACCTTCAAAAGCTCTCCGACGATCTCAAGCGCACACGCGACGAGATCAAGCTTAAAATTCATCTCGGCTCGAGGGAGGCGCAGGATGAGTGGACCGAACTCGAGAAGCGTTGGAAATCGTTTCGAGAGAAGGCGCAGCTTGACCGGACCGCAGGAGAGATCGGCGGCACTGTCAAGCAGCTCGGCTTGGATCTGAAGGCCGCCTACGATCGGATCCGCAAGGCGCTTTGAGGATTTCTCGAGCCTGAATTTGTTTGGGGTCAACCCGCAAAGGTCTAGGCAGCCGCTCGCGCGGCAGGCAGCGTCCTACTTCGGCTCCCAACCCTCATCATATCCATAATAGCTGCTCTCCGGCTTGATTTCCGTGTGCCAGAGCAGATGGCGCTCGGAGTGATCAACCATTCCTGCATTATAGATGGCGACGGCAAGCCTGAGGTATGACGCCGTGAGGCGCCCGATGGCCTGTAGCAGCGTGTAATTCGCAACGATGAGATTTCGCTCATCGATGGTGAACTGAACTTGCGCCGTCAGTAAGTCCTGCTCGGCATCGAGAACGTCCTGGACTGTTCTGCTGCCGGCCTTCTGCTCACGGCGCACGCCCGCAAGCGCGACTTTATTTGACTCAACGGAGGCTTGGTCTGCCATCAACTGCGCTTGTATTGAATTGACTTGCGCCCACGCTGAGACAACCGAGCTTTGCGTTTGTTGGCGCGCCTGGCGGACCTGCTCTTGCCGCTGGATTTGGATCTGCTTGGCTTGGCGCACCTGTGAAGCGACTCTTCCCCCCTGATAGAGGGGAACCTTCACGCCAACGGTCGCCGATGCCTCCCTGGCAAAGTCGACCCCCTCAACGGGATTGTACTGATCCTCGTATTTGAGCTGCAGATTCACTTCCGGCAAAAGCTGGCCTCTTTGCTGGGCCACAGACTTTGTCGCCGCAACCTCTTGGAACACGGCCGAGCCTATAGTTGGATTTTCGAACTGTGCGATTTCCTGCGCCTCTTGCAGCGATCCCGGCAGCAAATGATCGATCGAGGCCGGCATGAATAGATGATCTGCGGGATGACCGATGACTTCCTCGTAGTTGGCCAAGCTCGTTTGGTACTGTGCCTTAGCCGCCTCAAGAGAGGCTACGGCGCTGGCGCGGCTCGCCTTTGACTGTGCCAGATCGGTGCTGGTCAATTCTCCGGCGTTGAATTGGCGCTGGTTCGAGGCTTCGTAGTCCGTCAGGACCGTCACGTTGTTTTCTCGGAGCCGAACGATCGCCTGATTCTGGACCACATCCATGTAGGCGGTTACCGCGTCGAGCAGCGTTGTCTGCTCCGTGCTGCGCAAATCCTCGCGCGCCGCCAATGCATTCGCCTCTGCCTCACGGATTGAATTGATGTTTTGCAGCCCCTTGAAGACCTGCTGTTGAAGGGTCACGGAGTACCCATGCGGAGGGTCGTCGCCCTCTATCGTTGTGTCGGGGACGTCCACGCCAATGATCTTACCGACGGAGCTACCATCAATATCGAATTCCGTATGCTTGTAGCCCGCATTGGCGTTGCCGAAGATCTGCGGAAGAAGTGCGGACCTGGCTTGCGAGACGTCTTCGTCGGTCGCGCGCGTTGAAGCTCTCTGAGCGAGGAGTTGAGGGTTGCCAAAATAAGCGGAGACCAGTGCTTCATCCAACGATTCGGCACACACCGAACCGTTCATGGCCAATATTAGCACCACGAGCAATATAGCAATTGGCATATGTTTTAGACGCTGGGCCCTGCCCCCAGTGTCCGCAACAATTCTTGCCATGCCTCCCCCTGCGCTCAGTCTGCCGCGACGAGCCCACTGCGAAATTGCGGAATGCGCGAAGTGTAAAGGCACGGTGCAATCACGCAAGAGTCCGACGACAGAATCAGCGATCGCCTATTATTGTACAGCAATGCGGCCACACTTCTCGACGCCGAGTCGAAATTCGCAGCGCGACGAATCATAAGCACGTCAATGTTCGTGCGCACAAAGACTGGACGAGTGGTGCGGACTAAGATTTGGGATTCTGGGCAGGCTCTGCTGCCGCGGCGGGCGCTTTGTGCCATGCGTGCCACTTTTCACGCAGGGACTGGAAGAAGAAATAGAGCACCGGGATGAAGAC
>JAUVPN010000152.1 GCA_030598645.1 Hyphomicrobium sp.
AGCAGAACGGTGCGCCACGCGGTTAAGCTCCAAGGTTTCAGGATATGGGCCAGCGCGAACGCGGCCTGCGCCACAGGCGGATAAACTGTCTTAAGTTCAGGGTGATTAATGCGCTCGGCGACAGGGCCGGCCGCTTCGGCCAGCCGCGCAAAAGCGCTGGGGGCGTTTGGCTGGCGCGCGGACTGCGGAGAGGCCGCATACGGGTCCTCGCCACTCATGGTCACGGCCCCGTCCCACAAATAGCGTTGGTAGTCATCCTCCAGGATTGGCTCGCTAGCAAAAAACACCAGTCGTGCCGCCAAGCCAAAAACGATAATAGTCGCGGTGAAGGTCCTTACGGTTGCCGCTTCAGCCATTAGCGATTTTGCGATCAGCGGTGGGAGCGCGATGCAGAAGACAATGCCCGCGACGACGAGCCCTGCGACGAGCGCGAACACCGGCATGTCGGCGACTTCGTAATCGTTGCCGAAAAGTGGCGACGCGGCCGTGAGAGCGATGGAAAACGCAACAAATAGCAGGCCGAGCACGGCCCAGCCTGCCATCAAAATGCGCGAGGACGCAGCCCGAATTGAGTGAGGGTGCCTGTGTCCGACGCTATGGTTCAGTGGGAGCCGCGCGGGGTCACGCACTTGCCCGTGTTGGGATTCCATACCTTCCCATCCGGACATTTCCGCTGCTGGGCGGATGCGTCGAGGCTCATACCGGTAAACGCAATGGTCGCCAGCAGTGCAATGAGGGTCTTGGCCATGAAATTCCTCCTTACTAAAGATCCGTTAAATACGGGATAGGTCAAGTTCTTGTCTATTCGACGATTACGTCCGCGTGGTTACATCGGATTTCGGTGGTTGCGGCCTTGATTCCGAACATCGTCCAACGCTGGTTGCGCGGGGGCACTCGCACCGCTATCAAACGTGCCTGCGCCCAGGGCCCACAGATCCTGCGCCTAGTAGTGCCTTTTAGCTAATTGGCCAATATGGAAAAATTAAAGCTGATAGCTCTGGATTCCGAAGATCTGCGGGTCCTTTCCTGTCACCTTCAGGACGCCGTCATCCGGGTGGGTGATATGGCCTATCTGAAGGAAAACCTGCGTTTTGCGCTGATCGTTAACAGGTTTGACTGGGAGGGTGCGGTTAGCAACGACAAAGGCGAATTCCAACGCCGGCGTACTGGATTGCGGTTCGAGCGGGTTAAGTCGGCGCAGGTGCACGGGATCGACCTTAAGAATAAGGACTTGGTGCTAGTGTTGCTGGCGGTGGCATTCGAGCCAGGAGAAGAGCCGGAAGGTATGTTGACGCTGCATTTTGCCGGTGGTGGCGCGATCCGTCTGAGGGTCGAGTGCATAGAGGCAGAACTGAGCGATTTAGGTGCGGCCTGGCGCACGCATCGCAAGCCGGATCATGCGCGTGACGATCCTTCTGTGACGTCCTGATGATTTCCAAGGGAGACGGCTGCATAAGCCGAGCACGAAATGCCGAAGCGACTTAGGACGGCAGAAGCCGGCTTTGAAAAGGCTTTCCGTGCCTTCCTTGCGGAGAAGCGCGAAACTTCGGCCGACATTGAGGCGGCTGTGGGGCAGATCTTGGCCGAGGTTAAGGGGCGCGGCGATGCGGCGCTCTCAGATTTTTCGCGCAAGTTCGATCACGTTGAGCTGGAAAAGGCGGGTCTGAGGGTCACGAAGAAAGAGATGCATGCCGCGCTAAACGCGTGCGACAAGGAGGCAATTGCGGCGATCGAGCTCGCGGGCAATCGTATCGCGGATCATCATCAGCGCCAACTTCCGATCAACGAGCGTTACACCGACGAGATGGGGGTCGAACTCGGCTGGCGGTGGACGGCGGTCGAGTCGGCAGGACTTTACGTCCCAGGCGGACTCGCTTCTTATCCAAGTTCTGTGCTCATGAACGTCATCCCCGCCAAGGTGGCGGGCGTGCCTCGTCTCGTCATGGCCGTGCCAGCGCCTAAGGGGGAGCTCAATCCTTTGGTGCTGGCTACCGCGCATCTGAACGGCGTGGAGGAAGTCTTTCGCATCGGCGGCGCGCAGGCCGTTGCCGCACTCGCGTATGGTACTGAAACAATAGCGCCGGTTACCAAGATCGTGGGGCCGGGGAACGCCTATGTAGCCGCCGCAAAGCGCCAGGTTTTTGGCACGGTCGGAATCGACAGTATCGCTGGGCCCTCTGAGGTGTTGGTGATCGCCGACAAGCACAATGATCCCAACTGGATCGCAGCTGATCTTCTGGCGCAGGCCGAGCACGACACGGCTGCACAATCTATCCTCATGACAGACGATGCGGCGTTTGCGCGTACCGTCGAAGTGGCGGTAGAGCGTCAGCTGGAGAAATTACCGCGCGGCAACATTGCGGGGGAAAGCTGGAGCGTATTCGGTGCGATCATCGAGCTTTCGTCGCTCAACGAAGCACCAGCTCTCGCCGATAGAATAGCGGCGGAGCACTTGGAGATTGCAACCCAGGATGCGGAGGGCTTGTCTGATAAGATTCGCAATGCGGGAGCCATCTTTCTTGGCAACCAAACGCCGGAGATGATCGGCGACTATGTTGCGGGCTCTAATCACGTATTGCCAACTGCGCGCAGCGCGCGATTTTCTTCGGGGCTAGGCGTGCTAGATTTCATGAAGCGGACTTCACTGTTGAAGCTCAGCGGGGCGGCTCTAGCCGCGCTGGCACCTGCAGCCATGGTTCTGGCCCGTGCGGAGGGCCTGGAAGCGCATCGTCGCTCTGCTGAGATCCGGCTTGATCGTGTGGCGCGCGGCACCCCATGAGCGAAGCAGACACGCCGGCTGAGGACAGTAATTGCAGGCTCGTCGCGATCACGCTAGACGAAAAGTCGACCGCGACCTCCAACCTCAATATCGAGCATGAGCGCGAGGTGGCGATCTTCGATATCTTGGAAGGAAATTCCTTTGCTCTAGAGGGGCGAGAGGGCGGCCCCTACAAATTGGATCTTTCGATTATTGAGGACCGGCTTGTACTCGCCGTTGCCACTGAGAGCGACGAAGAGCTCATCACGCACATGCTCTCGCTAACGCCGTTGAAGCGGATTATGAAGGACTATTTTCTCGTATGTGAGAGCTACTATGAGGCAATTCGCACTGCGCCACCTTCGCATATTCAGGCGATCGATATGGGGCGTCGCGGATTGCACGATGAGGGAAGCGGCGTCCTGCTGGAGCGGCTTACTGGGAAGATCGCGGTCGATCTCGATACAGCACGACGACTTTTCACGCTGATCTGTGCGCTTCACTGGAAGGGTTAGCCCTCATGTCTCGCCAGGTCGTGGGCGGAAGCCAGGCGGAAATTTCTGATCTAGCGAGCGGTAAGGCTGATGCGGTGCCGCGCGAGTTGCCAAGTGCAGTGCTTTTCGCCTGCACCATGAATGCCGTGCGCTCGGTTATGGCCGCGGAAATTCTACGCCATCTTGCTGGTCAGCGAACATATGTGAGATCGGCGGGTGTGCGCGCAGGTGAGCCTGATCCCTTTGTGGCGATCGTAATGAACGAAATTGGCATCGATGTATCGCAGCACAATCCGCACACCTTGCAGGACCTCCACGATACGTCCTTTGATCTCATCGTCACCCTGTCGCCCGAGGCGCATCACCAGGCGCTCGAACTAACGCGCACCATGGCGGTTGAAGTCGAGTACTGGCCGACGCTCGATGCGACGATGATGTTGGGTCACGCCAGCCGCGACCAGATCTTGGACTACTATCGCAGGGTACGCGACCAGCTGTTTGAGAAGATCAAGCAGTACTTTGGTTTCGAGGGCGGTCCGACAGTGTGACGCGCTAGCTAAGAGACTTCATCATGTGGCTGGGAGTGGCGCTCGCCTATTAGATACCAGGTCTCTTGCGCGCCAAGGCCCTTAATGTCGACGGACCCACGCGGCTCAAATTCAAATGCGTTGCTGAGGTGCTCGTGACATCTCGGGCAAATCAAAATGCGGCCCGGTTTAGAAAGGCCCTCTAGTCGGCTCGCCAAATTTACGGGGTCACCCCACACATCGTAGCTGAACTTGCGGGTGCCAATGACCCCTGCCGTCACCGCCCCCGAGGCGAGCCCGACGCGAATATTGATATTATGGCCCGTTTCTGTGCGCAGTCGTGCGATGCAATCGAGCATATCGAGTCCCATGCGCGCCAGCCGCTGAGTGTGATCGGGGACCGGCTCGGGCAGCCCCGCTACAACCATGTAGGCATCTCCAATAGTCTTGATCTTCTCCACTCCGTGACGGACAGCAAGCGCGTCGAACTCCGACACAATGCGGCTCAGCAAGTTGACAGTCTCATCCGCACCAAGTCCGCGCGCCAAGGAGACAAAGCCAGTGATATCAGAGAACATGATCGAGGCATCATCGATGCTATCAGCGATGACCGCGCCAGGTCTGGCCTTCAGACGCTCCACGATGGCGTCGGGTAGCGTGTTGCGTAACACAGCATCGGTCTCGGCCTTTGCGCGCTCCACCAAACTAAACGCATACCAGACGCACGCTGCGATAATGAGGACAGTTGTGATTGCTCCCTGTACGTACAGAGCGTCTGCCACGGGCTGCTCGTGTGGCGCGATGCGGCCTTCGGCCGGAAACCAGAACCAGACGCATAGATGCAGTATCAGGCCGAGGAGTACGACCGCGGCAATAAGCCAAAGACGTTTCAGTCCAAAAATGACGAAGGGGGCTGCTGCAGCAACAATGTATTGGAGCTGTGTGCCGGCCTCGCGGCTGAAAAAATCACCAAAACCAAGCAGAGCAGCGTATTCAGCGCCGACGAGCAGGAGACCGCCTGCTATCTCATTGATGCGGTGCGCCAGTGGCACTAGGAGGGCCGCAATAACGAGCGCCAAATTGAGAAGTATCATCGGCGCATAGGTCGTGAAGTCCTGGATCGCTTGTTGGATGGCATAGATCAACGTCGTGATCGCAATCAAGTATGCGACCATGTTGAGGATCTTGAGCCGTCGTCTGGTGTCGGGCGGGTAGTGCGCCGTCCCCGCCTCGGCCAGACGACGTGCAATAGCGCGCAGCCGCCGGACGAATGGCAGATGGCGGACGAGCTTCAGGCGCGCGCTCAGCTCCGAAGCGAGTGTTCGCAAGAACGGTATGGTAGGTATTTCGCTGATCGCACGCATGGGACCCTGCTCTCGGGAAAGGCGATCCCATCTTAACCTAGGGTGCGCGTTGCGGCTAAGTGAGGTTCCCTGTCGGTCCTCACTCTGCCCCGGCGATCATCTGCAACGCGACTAAATCGCATACAATCTGGGTCCCGTTGCGTTCGAGAGCACCGCTCGTTTCTAGAAGCGAAAGTGCCGTGTTAACCTTCGGCCGGCTTGCACCGATGAGCAAGGCAAGCTCGCTCTGGGACATTGGCAGCTGGATCTCTACACGGCCCTCCTCAAGTTCAGGCGATTTCTGGCGCGCTGCTGCAAGGAAAAAGCGGGCAAGGCGGCCTTCAATGGGGTAAAGCGCGATAGCTTCTAGCTGCTGGTCCGCGTCACGCAAGCGCGAGCAAAGGAAACCTATGGCGGCCTCGCCTAAGACGGGTCGCGTGTCGACCAATCGTTTGAAGGATGGCTTGGACAGACTAAGTGCGACTACCTTGTTGACGGCGGTCGCATCGGCCGTACGGGTTCCTTCATCAAGCATGGCAATCTCGCCAAAGATAGCGCCAGGCTCCGCGTGCGCGAAAGAGAGCTCGCGGCCTTCTGCGGTGAGCACTGAAAGCCGTACGCGACCTTCGACGACGAGGTAGATCTCGCGGCCTACGTCGCCACGTGCGAAAATAACTTGGTTCGTGGCGAAGGTGACCTCGCGCATCTCGTCGGCCACGGCGCGTTGATCCGCCTCCTCAAGCGAGCCAAATAGTTGGGTTTTGCCAAGTAGTTCGACAATGGCAGTCTTGGCAATCATGGCAGATCCTGTTGGCGTAAGGATATGTGTAATTTAGCCCGAAAACGCTGCGCCTTGGCAACGGCGGATTGCCTCTTGCTTTTCGAGGACGCCCTTTGCATTGTCTATACTTAAGTCCGCCGCGTCTACCACCATAAGAACAATTGGAATTTCGTCGAGGTACCGGCTTCCGCCATACCGGTGCCGCTCCAGCTGGTAAGAAATAATATAGGGTTGCCGGCCGACCTCGTCCCCAGATCGGGCGCATTATGCTGTCTTATGCCGTATTGATGAACCTGTGCCCAACTTTCACGTCCAGGTAATGTTTCCATGACCTCCAAGGCCGCCTTCTTCACCGCACTAAGCCGCACCGATAAACCGCGCCGAGAAACTCTGCGCAGGGAACTTGCTAGAACGAACGCTGGAAAAAAAGGCGGCGCGGCGCGGCGCCCCACTCTCGTTCTGGCCAGCGCCAGTCCACGGCGGCTAATGCTACTTTCCCAGGTCGGGATCGAGCCTGATGCGCTGCGCCCCGCAACTATCGATGAGAGCTCCCGCCGGGCTGAGATGCCCCGCGGTTACGTATCTCGGTTAGCGCGCACCAAAGCTGAAGCGGCACGAGATCAGATTGCCAACGACAAGGAGATAGCGTCCGCATACGTGCTAGGCGCCGACTCTTTGGTGGCAGTAGGGCGTCGTTTTCTTATGTAGCCAGCGAACTTAGATGAGGCCGCTCACTGTCTGCAGCTGTTATCGGGGCGTGCGCATCGTGTGATGACAAGTATATGCCTC
>JAUVPN010000100.1 GCA_030598645.1 Hyphomicrobium sp.
CGGTTTCCTCGGCAAGCTCGCGAAGGGCAGCCCTTGCTGGGTCCTCATCCTTTTCAATGCCACCCTGGGGCATTTGCCACCACGAGCCATGTCTTTCCGCGTCACCAGACACATTGGCCCGGTGACCTAGCCACACGAGCCCCTCGGCGTTGAGAAGGACGATGCCCACGCAAGGCCGGTAACCGAGTTTGCTCGCGTCTACTTTTTGGCGGCTCATGCGCGACAGAGCTCCTGATCGCATCAAGGAAGCACTGACTGCACAGCGAGGGCCCTACTACCTACCAACTAGAAAAAGGATGGGCGCCGCATCGGGCGCCCATCCCTGTCTACTGATCATCGCGACGACTGGCCCCGCGAATAGGTAGGCAGCCGGCTGTGCTGCCAGGCCTCAGTTCTTTGCCTTGTCCTTCGCCTCAGCGCCCGGCGCCTTCAGCTGCGGATCAATAGAGTTGCCAGCCGTCTTTGCGTCCGTCGCCGTGCCGCGCAGGAACGATAGGGCATACTGAAGCTGCGTGTCTTTTTCTGGCTCCTTTGGGACATAAGCGGAAGAGCCTGATCTCTCTTTCACCGCCTTACCGTTTTTGTCCTTTTCGTTGTTTCTGAGATGACCTCGCAGGCTCGCCTCACCGCGCAGCTTCCTAGCGGCCGCATTCTTCTTCAGCTCTTCGGGCAGCTCCTGCTCAATAATGATGTCAGGGTCGATCCCCTTGGCTTGGATCGAGCGATTTGAAGGTGTGTAGTAGCGGGCCGTGGTTAGGCGGATAGCACCATTGGCGCCAAGCGGAATGATAGTCTGTACCGAGCCTTTGCCGAACGAGCGCGTACCAATCACGGTTGCCCGCTTGTGGTCCTGCAAAGCACCAGCAACGATCTCGGACGCGGAGGCTGAGCCCCCGTTTATGAGTACGACTACCTTTTTGCCGTTGGCAATGTCGCCGGTACGGGCTTGTGCTCTTTGGGTTTCCTCGTTGTTCCGGCCCTTTGTGAGCACGACTGAACCGCGCTCCAAGAAATCATCGGATACCGCAATCGCTTGATCCAATAGTCCGCCAGGATTGTTGCGAAGGTCGATGATGTAGCCCTTGAGGTCCTTGCCTAGGGACTTATTCAGCTTCGATACGGCCTTAACGAGGTTGGTATGTGTCTGCTCGTTGAAGGTCGTAACTTTGACGTAACCAACGTCACCTTCCTCACGGAACTTTATCGCGTTGATGCGAATGATGTCGCGTACGACTTTGACATCGAAGGGCTGCTCGACGCCCTTGCGCACGATGGTAAGAGAGATAGGCGTGTTTACCGGTCCGCGCATCTTCTCGACCGCTTGCTCCAGTGTGAGGCCCACAATTTGCTCATCGTCGAGATGAGTGATGAGGTCGTTGGCTTGCAGGCCCGCCTTGTCGGCCGGCGTGTCATCGATCGGTGACACGACCTTGACCACGCCATTCTCCATCGTGACCTCAATGCCCAGGCCGCCAAACTCGCCGCGCGTCTGTACCTGCATATCGCGGTAGTGTTTGGGGCTCATGTACGATGAGTGTGGATCGAGTGCGGAGAGCATGCCGTTGATCGCGGATTCGATCAGCTTGGTATCGTCCGGCTTCTCCACGTAATCCGAGCGGACGCGTTCCAGGACATCTCCGAATAGGTCGAGCTGACGATAAAGTTCGGAGTTGCTCGATGTTGCCGAGTAAGTGCTTGTAACATTAAGCAGCGTTGTTGCACCGGCAACGCCGGCCATGAGTAGAAATGTCCAAAACGCGAATTCCGTTTTGCGTATCATCCTTGCACCTTCTGATGACCTGCAACCCACCACGGATTGGGGTCTATAGGCCGTCCTTCCTTACGAAATTCGATATAAAGGACGGGCGCACTCTTAGCCGCAACTGTTTTTATCTGCTGTGGCCAACCGCTCATAGTACCTACAGGTTCCGCGGCAAGAACGAACTGGCCAGGTTGCACGTCGATCTGTGACAAGCCCGCAAGCAACACATGATAGCCGCCACCGGCGTTTATGATCAAGAGTTGCCCGTAGCTTCTGAATTCTCCAGCGTAAACAATCCAGCCATCACAAGGTGACGTCACTTGGGCGCCCTGGCGAGTTTCGAGTACAAGTCCCTTAGATTGTCCACCATATTGCGTTTTTTCCCCGTAGGATAGGACCTGGCGCCCCTGCGCGGGCAGGGGTAGCCGTGCCTTGGCCTTGGCGAAGGGTAGCGCCGGCTTGATCCGCCCAGGGCTGCCAGGTAGCAACGTAGCGCCTGGCGCCAGCTCTACGTAGTTCGGCGATTCGCGCGTCGGCGGCAGGGCGGCAACTTTCTTGCTCTTGTCATGCTTTACCCCACTGGCGTCAGGTGTTGCCGCTGCGGGCATCCTTTCGGCTTGCTCCTGGCGCTTCGTTTCCGCATCGTAGGCACCAAGACCCGTGTTAGTCTTTACGGCCTTGTCGAGACGCGCAATTAGCTCGTTAAGATCGGTAACGCTGTCGGAAATCTCGGCGGCGGCGAGCCGCATGCTTTTCAGTTCCGACTGACGCTCATCGAGCGACACCTTCTTAGCTTCCAGTAGACCAGATAAGCGCGTGCGCGCGTCCATCAGACGCGTCATCTCCGCCTTGAGCTGCTCGCTCTGATCTCGGATCTCAGTCATGACGCGGACCATCTCGGTGAGACGGTTGGCCAACGCGAGGGCTTGGCCACGCATTTCCGGAAAAGCTGCCGCGAGCATCATGGCACTCCGCACCATCTTCAGCGCGTCCTCGCGCTGTGTGATCAACGCGGGCGGCGGGTTTCGGCCCATGCGTTGCAAAGCGGCCAAGAGCTTTGCAATCTGACCGTGACGCTGATTGAGCGAGCCGCGAAGCAGCTTTTCTTGCGCTTCGAGTTCACCCAAGCGGTCTTCCATCGCAGTGAGTTTGGCTTCGCTCGTCTTTATGAGGGCTGCTGTGCCCACCAGTCGGGCGTTTAGACGCTTGCGTTCCGCCTTGATGGCAGACACGTCCGACTTGAGCGTTTTCGTGCGTTTCTGAACGTTCTCAAGCTCGATGCGTCGACTTTGTAGGTTTTTCTTGGCTTCCTTGCTCGTGGCCGGTGCTTGCGCGATCGCGCTTTTGCAGAGAGGAATTCCCGCGGCAAATAGTAGGCCGGCGACTAAGCCTATGAGGCGGAGCAGCGTTCGATTTTCGAGTCCTATCCGGTTCAAAGTCGCGCTTCCCCGAAAACATGGATCTGGCTCTGTCTCCGCAAGCAAGCTGATTCTTAGGGAGACTTCGCGTCACCAGAAGTGACAAATGAGGCGATTATCGTGCGTGACGCCTTGCTACTCCATTACGACGGCGCGCAATCTGCCCGGCAAGTTTGACGCGCGAGGTCATCGGAGACGCGGGGGCGACGAGACTTTGCGGGCCACGCGCCGTTTGCCCCATCCCCAGGAAAGTTCTATCTGAGGGCAATCGAACGGAGGTCAAACCCCCATGCAATCGGTGCTCTACTACCTAACGACGGTGGCGGTGGCGGCCGTGTTCATAGTCCTGCTCATGGGGTTATGGTCTCTTTCTCGGGGAAAGAGCCCCAATCTCAGCCAGAAGCTGATGCGCTGGCGCGTTGGCCTGCAGTTCGTCGCAATCGTACTCATCATGCTCTTTGTTTACGTATCTCGATACTGAGGGACGCCGGGGCTGCGGATGGTCGTACTGAACAAGATTTATACAAGAACTGGGGACGCTGGGACGACAGCGCTTGGCAATGGTCAGCGCGTAGCCAAGCACGCATTACGCATTGCCGCCTACGGTACCGTCGACGAAACCAACGCCAGTCTCGGTATGGTGCGCGTTCACCTGGCGCACGGCGATCCCGATCTCGATGCGATGCTGCTGCGCATCCAGAATGATTTGTTCGATCTGGGCGCCGATCTGTGCGTGCCTGATCGCGGCGAGAAGCTTGATCATGAAGCGCTTCGTATCAGCAACGAGCAGGTCGCTCGGCTCGAGCAAGAGATCGACCAGATGAATGCCGAGCTCAAGCCTTTGCGCTCGTTCGTGCTGCCGGGCGGAACGCCAGCGGCGGCTGCACTTCACGTGACGCGCACTATTTCGCGGCGTGCTGAGCGTTTGATGGTGGAGCTTGCCGCGTTGCCCGATGAGCCAGTCAGCGTAGCGGCGCTCAAGTTTATCAACCGTCTTTCGGATTTTTTTTTCGTAGCCAGCCGCTATGCCAATGATCGCGGTAATATAGACGTTCTGTGGGTGCCGGGCCAAAACCGGTAGCGATCAAGCTCCCGAAAGACAAGCAGGAGCTGACCTTTGTTCATTCCCATTCGCGACGAGAACTCGCTGAGATCAATCCCGTTTCAGTACGTCACGGTTTCCCTCATCATAATAAACCTGATCGTCTTCATGCTGGAGGTTGGCACGCTGGGGCAAAGCGCGATTGCAAGCTTTGCTGTCGTGCCCAAAGAGCTGTTTGACGTCGGGATCTTCTCAAGCATTGCGCCGAATGCGACTGGAGCGCTCGAGATCTCAGAGGGCACGACGCTCGTCACGTACATGTTCTTTCACGCTGATCTCTTTCACCTTGTCGGCAATATGCTTTTTTTGTGGGTGTTCGGCGATAACGTCGAGGATGCCATGGGGCACATCCGATTTCTTTTTTTCTACCTGTTATGCGGGGTCTTCGCCGCACTCTTCCATTCCTGGATGTTGCCAAACTCGGACCTGCCGCTAATTGGTGCAAGCGGTGCCGTTGCTGGCGTTATCGCTGCCTACCTGATGCTGCATCCACGCGTCAGCGTCTGGGTTCTCGCGTTCAAAGTTATTCCGCTGCGCATCACGGCAGGAATTGTGCTGGGGATCTGGATCGCTTTCCAGGTAGTCATGATTGCCCTTGCCGATGCAGGGCCCACCGCCTGGTGGGCCCACATCGGTGGCCTGATTGCCGGGGCCGTGCTTATCGTCTTTATGCGCAGGCCTGGCGTCCCGCTTTTCGATAAGGGCCGGCAACTGGCCTGAGCCGCCAAGGCTGTAGATCTTGGCAAAAGACCTCTATAGGACTGAGTTCCTCAAGCGCACACTGGCAGCTGACAGGCCCCCGATTGACTTGACGAAGCTGCCCCCGTAGGTTTGCCTTTCGCACTTGCGAATAGGACAAACAAGGCTGCTGCTGGGACTTTCTGGTGCGGATTAAGCGATTTCCACCGCGCTGCACAACCGCCATGTTTCAATCTAGCAGACCGCCAGAGCGCGCTTTGGGGAGCCGACGGGCATGAAGATCTTGGTGCCGGTCAAACGTGTTGTTGACTACAACGTCAAGATTCGGGTGAAACCGGACGGATCCGGCATAGACCTGGCCAACGTCAAGATGTCCATGAATCCCTTTGACGAAATTGCCGTCGAGGAGGCCGTGCGCATCAAGGAGAAAGGCGGGGCCAGCGAGGTCGTTGTCGTTTCCATCGGGCCGGCCAAGGCGCAGGAGACAATCCGCACGGCGCTAGCCATCGGCGCCGACCGTGGAATCCTCATCGAGACCCCGGGTGAAGCAATTGTCGAGCCTTTGGCAGTCGCGAAACTTCTCAAATCCATCGTGGATGATGAGAAGCCGGATCTTGTGATTCTCGGTAAGCAAGCAATCGACGACGACTGCAACCAGACCGGTCAGATGTTGGCGGGGCTGCTCGGCTGGCCGCAAGGGACGTTTGCCTCCAAGGTCGTTCTTGATGAGGGCAGCGCTCTGGTGACGCGAGAGGTGGACGGCGGGCTCGAGACCTTGAAGCTCAAAATGCCGGCGGTGGTCACTACTGATTTGCGTCTCAACGAGCCGCGCTATCCGTCCCTTCCCAACATCATGAAGGCGAAGAAGAAGCCGCTTGAGATTAAGAAGCCTGAAGACCTTGGCATTGATATTGCGCCACGTCTAAAAGTTCAAAACATCTCAGAGCCCGCTACGCGCAAGGCAGGCGTCATGGTTGATAGCGTTGCCGAGCTGGTCGAGAAACTTAAGACCGATGCCGGGGTGCTGTGATGACGCTTCTTGTCCTTGCCGAACACACCAATGATGCGCTCAACGCGGCCACTGGTAAGGTGCTGTCTGCAGCACACGAAATTGGCGGTGATATAGAAGTGTTGGTGGCGGGCCATAACTGCCAACCGGCCGCCGAAGCAGCGGCTAAGCTTTCCGGCGTCGCCAAGGTTCTCGTGGCTGACGCACCTCAACTGGCTCATGGTCTTGCGGAGGAGGTTTCCGCGCTCATTGTTCCGCTAATGGCAAACTACGATGCGCTGATTGCACCGGCGACAGCTTCGGGCAAGAACGTATGTCCACGCGTTGCCGCTGCGCTCGATGTGATGCAGGTCTCCGACATAACCAAGGTCATTTCCGCGGACACTTTTGAGCGGCCGATCTACGCTGGCAACGCCATCCAGATCGTATGTTCGCCCGAAGAGAAGAATGTTGTCACAGTGCGGACCTCAGCATTTCCCTCGGTAGCCGAGGACGATGCTGTGCCGATCGAGGCAACTACACCTCCGCCGGCTCTCGGTCTTTCTTCATTTCATAAGGCGGAGCTGACGAATTCGGACCGGCCAGAGCTTGCGTCGGCAAAGATCGTAATCTCGGGTGGCCGTGGCCTCCAGTCGAGCGAGAATTTTAAGAAGTTTTTGGAGCCCGTGGCCGATCAGCTCGGTGCGGCGATCGGCGCCTCGCGTGCCGCGGTCGACGCGGGCTTCGTGCCCAATGACATGCAGGTCGGCCAAACCGGCAAAGTCGTTGCGCCGGAGCTCTACCTGGCAGTGGGGATCTCTGGTGCCATTCAGCACCTCGCGGGCATGAAGGACTCAAAGGTGATCGCGGCGATCAACAAGGATGGCGAGGCACCGATCTTCCAGGTGGCGGACTACGGCCTCGTCGCTGATCTCTTCCAAGCTTTGCCCGAACTGGAGGCGGAACTGAAGAAGGTCGGACACTAACGGGCAAAGAGCGTGAGCTCGGGGACAGAAGGACTATCGGTCATGAATGTAGCGGTCAAATCGCAAGCCAGACCCAAGAAAGAGACCAAGATGAGCCAGGCCATCAAGAAAGTTGGTGTTATCGGCGCTGGACAGATGGGTTCCGGCATCGCGCATGTTATCGCGCTGGGCGGTTACTCGGTCTCGATGAACGACCTTCGGAAAGAAATTGTTGAAGACGCACTCTCCAAGATCAAGAAAGGCATGGCGCGTCAGGCTAAGAAGGGAACGATTAAGGAGGGCGACGCAAAAGCAGCGCTGAAGCGAATAGGCTTCGTTCCCAGCCTCGATGACTTAGCCGATTGTGATCTCGTTATTGAAGCGGCAACCGAGGATGAAGCGATCAAGCGCAAGATATTCGCCGCACTTTGTCCCAAGCTGCCAGAGGGCGCGCTGATTGCCACGAACACCTCCTCTATTTCGGTCACTCGGCTTGCCGCGACTACGGACCGGCCCGAGCATTTCATTGGCATGCACTTCATGAATCCGGTGCCGCGAATGGAGCTTGTGGAGCTTATTCGCGGAATTGCCACGGACGACGATATGTTTTCCACGGCGCGGGAATTCGTCGAGAGCCTTGACAAGATCACGGCGGTCTCTGAGGACTTTCCTGCCTTTATCGTCAATCGGATCTTACTGCCTATGTTGAACGAGGCCGTGTACACACTCTACGAAGGTGTCGGAACGGTCGAGTCCATCGACAAGGCGATGCGGCTCGGTGCGCACCATCCTATGGGGCCGCTCCAGTTAGCTGATTTCATTGGCCTTGATACCTGTCTTGCGGTGATGCAAGTGCTTTATGAGGGGCTTTCTGATTCCAAGTACCGGCCTTGTCCTCTGCTAGTTAAGTACGTCGAGGCTGGATGGCTGGGGCGCAAAACGCAGCGGGGCTTCTACGACTATCGCGGCGAAACGCCGGTGCCGACGCGTTGAGTCGTGATGTCCGCCTATTTGACCTGCTCGGTTGGTTTTGAGTCTGGTGCAGTTTTGGACACTTGTGTTTGGATGTCTTCCAAAAAGCGCGCCAGGTCATCGGTCGTGTGGTGAATGTGCTCGGGCGGTGTTTCCCAACCGCGGATTTGCACATGTGCGGGGTGGTCTTCGTGGTCGGGCTGCACAAGTACCGTTGTCATTCCGAGCATGTGCGGGGCCTCCAGGTTGTGCGGCATATCTTCGAACATTGCTGCCTCGACGCCCCCTACATTATGCCGGCGCATCATTCGATTGAAGGCTTCGGGGTTGGGCTTTGGCACGAACTCGCAAGCGGCAATGTCACAGATGTCCTCGAAGAGATGCAGAACGCCGAGCTTTTCGGCGACGCGCTCGGCATGGCGATGTGAGCCGTTGGTGTAAATTAGTCTACGACCCGGCAATGGTTCAATGGCCGCGGCGAGATCTGGCGCCTCGTCGATGACCGAAAGGTCAATGTTGTGCACGTAATCGAGGAATGGCTGCGGATCAACTTTGTGAACGCGCATGAGCCCCGACAGAGTGGTGCCGAACTGCTTATAGTACGATTTTTGTAGGTGGCGCGCGTAGGCCGTGGGCACGCCGAGCTTCTGGGCGATGAACTCGGTCATGCGCACGTCGACCTCAGCGAACAGATTGCATGCTGCGGGATAGAGCGTGTTGTCGAGGTCGAAGATCCAA
>JAUVPN010000081.1 GCA_030598645.1 Hyphomicrobium sp.
AAGGGGCGAACGACCCCGGACGTTGTTCTGACCCATCGACGTGACGATGCTCATCAGGAACATCGCGAGGTGTCGAAGCTCACCAGGAATGCGTTCCGCGATCACCACATACTCCAGTATGAGATACCAAAGTGGGACGGAGATATCGGGCGCCCGAACCTGTACATGCCGGTCACCGCCACCGTTCTTGATAGGAAGATCGAGCTGCTGGATAAGCACTTTGGGACCCAACGCTCCAAGGATTGGTTCGATGCGGAGACGTTTCGCGGGCTTGCGCGTCTGAGAGGCATGGAATGCCGGGCACCGGAGCGTTTTGCCGAGGCCTTCCTCATGCGCAAGGCCTGCCTAACATAGCGAACCGTTATTTCCCCGGCCAAAGGCCATCCAATTTTTGCTCAAGGCGCAGACGATACCTTGGTGCGCGACGGAGGCTTTCAAGAATTGCCAAGTGCTAGGTTTGGGGAACAGAACTCGGAGCGTTAAAGCGCCGGTAAACGATCTGCGAAGGCCTGCCGACGAGATAATGTTCTACGCCGTCTTCCAAGGCACGACGATAAATCCTGAGTGCACCGTCGACCGCCTCGACCGTTCTGTCGATGTCCTCGTCAGAATGCGAGTAGCTAACGACGAGCGAAGGCATGAGGACACCCCGCCGGATCGTTTCTTGAAGCAATAGCGAACGAAATGCCTGCGATGGCAAATGGCCCTGATCGAGAGTGGCGTAAGCGAGGCAACAATCTTTGCCGACGACTCTGACAAATTCAGATAGGCCATTCTGCGAGATGACCTGTCCCACACCCCTTCTAAGACGCGCGCCTGCGCGAAAAAGGTGCTCGATCACCGGCTCATCGCGATAGATGCGCATCGTGGCGATTGCTGCCGCAAGCGCATGTGTCTCGCCGCCGTGGGTTGTGGAGAGAAGAAAGACGCGCGGGCGATCGGTGTGCTTAAGACCGCCGAGGCGCATGAACTCGCGCTTTCCTGCAAGCGCGGAGACGGAAAAGCCGTTGGCCAGCGCCTTACCGAAACAGCACAGGTCCGCGTCAGCGCCATAGTACGCTTGCCCGCCACCGTTGTGCCAACGGAACCCAGTGATCATCTCGTCAAGTATCAGCAGTGCACCGTTGTCGTGGCAGAGGCGTTTGAGATCGGCGAGATAGCCAGGTGTGGGATCCTCGCTTCGTGCGGGCTCGAGGATCAACGCTGCGATCTGGCCGTCATGCCTCTCAAACAAAGCGCGTGCGCTTTCCAGGTCGTTCCAGCGAAACTTTACGGTGAGGTTCTTGATAGCCTCTGGGATACCCGCGTCGACGGCGGTCGTGCCGATGAACCAATCGTCCGTGGAAAAGAAGGGATGATCGGCGCAAATCGCGATAAGATCGCGCCCGGTAAACGCGCGCGCAAGGCGAACAGCGCCCGAGGTAGCGTCGGAGCCGTCCTTGCAGAACTTCACCATCTCAGCAGTGTCGATCAACTCGAGAAACTGCTCTGCACAAGCAACCTCTATTTCCGCAGGTCGCGAAAAACTGCTGCCACGTGAGAGTTCAGCGCGCGCCGCTTCAACGACTGCGGGATATGCATGTCCGAGCGTGACGGTGCGATTGCCCATGCCGTATTCAATAAACTCATTGCCATCAGCGTCGACGACATGAGATCCGGCCCCTCTAGCGATGAAGCCCGGTGCTTGAATAGGGTACTGATCATCACCTTTGGAGTATACATGGCTCCCGCCCGGAATAAGCCGGTGGGCGCGCTGCCTCAGTCGCTCAGATTTATTGAATTTCGGAATTCGCTTACTTAATACGTTCACGAGTGATCCTCGATACAGCTTTCAATTGGCCGGCAACGCCATTCTAACGGCCCGCCCCCGTTGCGAATATCAATTCCTAAATGACTATTAGGCGTCCGATCCAGGGTGTTCGACCTGGTGAACGCGCAGCGAGAGTTTGCGCAGATACTAGCCGCAATAACATCCGCGTGGCCCGCGGGCGGTATCGCTTGACAGAGTACGACGTGGCGGCCATCCAACTATTTTGTCTCATCCGGCGCTCGGTTATAGACATCATCGGCACGCACAATGTCATCCTCCCGAAGGTAAGTGCCTATTTGGACCTCGATCAGCTCGAGAGGCACTTTCCCCGGGTTCTCAAGTCGGTGCCAAGCAGTAGCGCTTATGTATTCGCTATCACCTTCGCGAACGAGCCGCTCTCCTTTCCCATTTGTGACATTGGCGGTCCCTTGTACGACAACCCAATGCTCCGATCGGTGATGATGCATTTGCATTGAAAGGGTTCCGCCTGGCTTCACGTGCAGTAGCTTTACCTGGAAGCGCAGGCCGATGTTGAGTGTCTCGAAGTAGCCCCATGGGCGATGGTTACGCAGGTGCTGCTCTTGCTCCTTGCGATTTAGGCGTTTGAGCTTCGCGACAATCTTTGAAACCTCTTGGGAGCGGTTTTTGTCGGCGACGAGAAGCGCATCGGGCGTGTCAACGATGACGAGATCCTTCACGCCAATCGTCGAGACAAGGCCGCGCTCGGCGTGAATGTAGCAGCCCGTCGAGTCCTCCAGCATTGTGTCCCCGTTGGTGTAATTGCCGTTTGCGTCGCGCGGTGCGATTTCCCAGAGCGAAGCCCAGGAGCCGACGTCGTTCCAACCGACGTCGATGGGCAGCATCGCTGCCGCAGCCGTCTTCTCCATGACGGCATAGTCGACGGAAATGCTAGGCGAGGTGTTGAAGAATTTGGAATCGAGACGCAGAAATCCGAGATCGTCTTTGGCTTCCCCCAAGGCGCCACGAGCCGCCGAAAGAATACGGGGCTGCAGCTCCGCCAATTCCTCGAGAAACGTGCGGGCATGAAGTACGAAGATCCCGCTGTTCCAATAGTATCCGCCCTCGTCAAGATAGCGCTGCGCTGAGGTAGCATCGGGCTTTTCAAAGAATGCGTCGACAGCAAAGGCACGTCCGTCGAATCCCTCGAGCGCGTCGCCTTGGCGAATATAGCCATAACCGGTATGCGGTTCTGTGGGCTTAACGCCAAACAAGACAAGCTTGCCAGAAGCCGCAACGTTTGCAGCGCGCTTGACACTTTCGACAAATCGCGACTCTTCTCGGACCACATGGTCTGACGGCATTACGACCAGAATTGCGTTGGGATTATCGCGCACAGTGGCGAGTGCAGCGACGGCAATTGGGGCGGCCGTGTTGCGTGCAATTGGCTCTAAAATGATCGCCCGAGGTTCAATTTTTGCCCTCTCTACTTCCTCTTTGACGAGGAAGCGGTGGTCCTTGTTGCAAAGAAGGATCGGGGCTGCGAAGCCGGCCTCTTGCTTCAGGCGACTAAGCGCAGCGCCCAGAAACGTGGATCCTTGCCCGCTAAAAAAATTGATGAATTGCTTAGGATACATGGCTCGGGACAACGGCCACAATCGAGTGCCGCTGCCTCCCAATAAAATTACTGGAAAAATTTTTCCAACGTCTTCCAATTCACCCGCTCCGAAAAACTCAAGATCTAGAGCCAATAACAATAATCGTATAATTAAGCGCTATGCCATCATGTTAATCGGTGAATTTATTTTTTAAGATCCATGATCAAAGGTTAAGCTTTTGTAAGTTTCTCCCGCTGCTTCGGTGAGCTGTAAGCACGCGGCCGCATGCGACCGACACTCAACGACTTTATGCATTTGCTATTCGCTTAGTTCACTCTCACATGGGTTGTCGGAGACTATAGTGCAGATTTTGGCGGCGCTTGCCGGCCCTGGTCGGCCTTTGTGTGATTGAAGGTAAGATAACATTGCCGTTCCCACATGGCTCCGGGCCCCACCGTCTCGAAGATGCCCCATCGTTTTACACGAAGCAGAAATATTAGGGTTTCCGCAGGGTGCTAAGGTGGCCCCTACGTTCCTGCCCCGCCCCCTGAAACGCAGTCCAGCTCGTGGTGCGATGGCCCCAGATGAAGCGCGGGGGTCCGGAATTTAACCGCGCGTAGTAGACGTTGCCGTCGAACTCATTTCCCCCAGAAGAGATAATCCAGTAATTCGTATCGCCGGGATTGGCATCGGTTACGCCACCAGCGCATGGTGGGCCATCAAACGTCATTTGGTTCTTATATACTCGGACATTTTGCGTCTTGTACGTGCCTCCATTTTCTTTTTGCCGGCCCTGATCGATCAACATGATGCCGCAACCTCCTGCGCCCACCATCAAACGATTATTTTCGATAAGAACGTCCTCCGACCCCGCGATTTGGATATCGGCACCCCAGAACCAGTCGCTACGGCCGATGCCATTCCGCCGCAGAGTGTTGTTCCTAATCGTAGCCCCATAAGAAATCTCGAAGAATATTCCAGCGTCATGATTTTCTTCAACCCAATTGTCCGTATACACGACGTCGCGGCAATCAATGTCGCACCAGATCCCCGGTCCCACATTGTCATAGACATGATTGGCGTGGAACATAACGAATTGGCTGCGCGCAATCTTAATGCCGCCGGCTTCCCAACCGTAGTCGTACCCATAGATATTGTTGGACCAGACGTCGTTACCCTGAATTCTTATATTATTTTTAGTGCCGACGATGCCAGTCTGTCCGTTGTGGTGGACGCTTGAACCCTCGACTATTCCATCGCCCGAAACCTCTATACCCGCGCCGCTGTTAAGGCGAACCTCGCAGTTTCGAATGGTCCAGCCACTGCTGCCATGAGCAGCATAGATGGCCCCGTGTTGAGCCGGGCTTGCGTATTTCTCGACGGTTAGGTTTTCGATCACAACATTCTTCGCTGGGCCCTTGATTGCGAAATCTACAGCCGTCACTTCGACCTTATGATTGCCGGGGTCATTACCAAGAAACAGACGCCTTGTTTTGTAGTCGATATAAAACCGCCCCGGTGCGACGGCGTCGCGGCTCAGAACCTGCTCAAGAGGCTTGTCGTCAAAGAAAACGGCTTCTGGGATATTGCATTGCGGCGAGGCCTCGGCGCATTTGCCATAGCGGCGGAATAGAGCCGCAGGCCAGACTGCAGTCCAGTGAGAGCGGTCGGGGGCGAAACTATCGAGTACGACAGTACCATTGAGAATCGTTTGGGGTTCGCCAAAAAAACGCTGCCCGTGCTTCGGGCGGATTGTATGCGATCGGTGGACACCGCTCTTTAAACAAATTGTAGCGCCCACTGGTTCGTCGTTTACCACGGTCTGGATTGATTGACCTGGGTTGACTGTGACCGCTCCGGCCGGGCACGGGGTATCCTTCGGCCCCGGCTGGCGGTCTTGATGAGCTGCGAGGCCGCGCGCCGGGCTCATGATGACGATGATGAAGCTAAAGATCGCACATGCGCCCATCCAAGCTCGGCTCTGGAAGGCCGATGGCCCTTCATTAAGCGACCTTTCGTTTGAAGATCTGACCGAAAATTTTGCATGACGGACTCGATTTCGCTGTCCAAACATAAAATAATTTTCCCGCAAGTTAAAAAGGGTACGTGTGAAACCACCTTAGAGGTATGCAAACGGTACCCTGGCAGCGATGTAAATAACTTTGAGTTTATCCCCGCAACAAACAAAAGAAGTTTTCGGTTAATGCGAGTGATCCCGATTAAGTTAATATTTAATCCTTTCGGCCTGAACACAAACAAGTCGCCAACAAGCTGATGCCCCAGTGCCTTGTCATCGTTAACCGCCATGCGATGAAGAAGGGAGCGTTCTCCGACGGAAAGTTTTCGATGATTTGACTGCGGCTCCAATACTCGCAGTCTGAGGCAAATAGATACAGAGTCTTAGGCGGAGGGTTAACCCGAAGGGCAAAGCAGAAATTCGTATCCGCTGCCACTTTGCGGACTTAGGCTAAAGACTAATATTTTGAACCAGCCTGCAATATTTTATTGGAGATCTGCATATACAATGAAAATCATTAAGTCGGATCGGTTCAAGGAGCAGCTTATGGTATTTCTGAGCGGCGATCTGGCAGCAAGCTTGTTAAGTATCAACAATGGTATCGCTGCATAGCAATTATCCAAATTTTTTTTGAAAAACGTATCCGCCTACACAAAACGAGGTAAATTTAGAGAACCGTGCAATCCATCGGCCCCGATTTTGCAATAAATTTGGAAAGCATTTGGAGGCTAGGCTGCATGCGCGTAATTTTCTCGATCGGGCCCGGCGTTCAAAATTGCGTCGGCTTGACGGCTGCGGCGACGGCGCGCGCCGGCTCAGTGCTGCCGCTGAGGTCTCGGTCATGAGTTCTTCCTATTCTCTGGCCCGGATTCTCAGCCGAGAGGCATCTACTGCGACGAGTGCCAAGGAACGAGCTAACGTTAAGTATATAGGCTTCTTTGGTTTATTTGGCGTCGGCAACTTCGGGAACGATGGTTCGCTTGAGGCCATGCTGGAGCTTGTAAGGAAGGAGCGTCCCCTAGCGAAACTTCTGTGTATTTGCAGAATGCCGACGGAGGTCGGCCCAAAGTTCGGCGTCCGCTCGGCGCAGATCAACTCGCGCCCGAAGAGTCAGCTACTCCAGAGGCTGGATCGCCTCCTAATGTACATCCCCCGCGAAATAGCGTCCTTTATCCAAACCGTGCGCCATATTCGCCGATTGGATATCCTTATTGTTCCGGGAACCGGAATACTAGATGATTTCAGCACCGGGCCGCAGGGTATGCCGTATTCGATGTTCAGGTGGTGGTTGCTGGCGCGGATAATGGGCACGAAGGTCGTTCTGGTCAGCATCGGTGCGGGCCCGATCTATCACCCTTTGAGCCGCTGGCTGATGAAAACAGCAGCGCAAATGGCGACATACCGTTCCTATCGTGACAGAATTTCCAAGGATTTCATGAGAAGCATCGGCTTGGATGTCAGAAATGATTGCGTCCGGCCCGACGTTGCGTTCGCACTCCCAGAACCCGCTTCGCTGCGGGAGCCGAGCGCAGAGGGTGAAAAGATTACGGTCGGTATCGGCGTCATGTCCTACAATGGCTGGCGCGGCGACAAGGCCCACAACGAGGCGGTTTATGATGCTTACTTGCGCAAGCTGCAGCGCTTTGTTTGTTGGCTTCTCACTGAAGGGTACGGCGTGCGTATTTTAATGGGCGATGAGGTCGATAGGCGCACGGTAGAAAGACTGTATAGGATGATCGAGACTGCGCATAACGGACCTGTCAGTCCTGCTGTCGTCGCAGAACCGGCACATTCCCTGCACGACGTTATGGCTCAGATTGCTGAGACTGATCTCGTCGTGGCAACACGGTATCATAATGTCGTCTGCGCTCTAAAACTTGGGCGGCCGACACTGTCAATCGGATATGCTGACAAGAACGACGTGCTGCTGGACGAGATGGGGCTCGGCGATTTCTGCCAGCATATCGAGCATTTGGATGTCGATCTTCTCATCCAGCAGTTCCGCAGGCTTGCCGCTGGTCGGAAAATTTATGAGGATAGAATTCGCAAAACTAATTCTGTGTTCGCAGAAAGCTTGCGGAACCAGAATGCTTTGCTGCTAAGCAGGTACTTATAATTAACAGGCGAGTGATTCGCATATGCGGATGCTGCTGCTCCGGCATGGAAAAAACTAGTCTTGAATTGGCCGAGTTTGAAATTGCCGCAAAGGGACTCCTGCAAAAGAGTTCACGAGGAGGCTCCAGCGTCTTTCGGGCGTCCGCCAGCTGCGCTCAGGACGCACGGGCGCACCTCGAGCTGCACCCCCCACGGGACCAGAACGAAGTGGGTTCCGCCTGCTTATATTTTGATTTTGTCGTCGAAGCCAAGACCTAGTTCCGTCGACAATGAGCGGCAGCCGTTTTGGGTGAAGCCTGCCCCGCCTCGCGCGTACACCTCTGTTTACTGCGCGATTGCGGAGAGGTTTAACAGCCCAAACACTAGGACAAGCGGTGGCGGATGTGCCGGCTAGCGAAGAGCGTTTTGCCCTGAGCGAAAGCACTACTTTGTCTCCCCGAGATTGGCACTGAAATGAACGGAATTCGACGCGCCCTCGTCCTGAGCACTTCAGAGCGCTACTTCACTATTGGTGCCAATTTTTTCACGCTGGCCATTGTCTCGCGACTACTAACGCCCGCGGAGATCGGTGTCTCCGTGCTCGGGATGGCGATATCGATGCTGGTGCTCACCGTCCGCGAGTTTGCGACGCCGATTTTCTTAATTCAGCGGAAGGAACTGCAACTGCAAGACGTTCGGACCACGGTCACCGTTCTCATGATGGTGACGGCGGCGATCTCGTTGCTAATCATGGTATCGGCTCGCGGCCTAGCGGTTTTTTATGAGGAGCCCGGGCTGGCACCATACCTCCGCGTTCTCTCGGTGTGGATGCTGATTCAAATCATTAGTGCTCCTATCACCGCGCTTCTCCGCCGCGAAATGGCCTTCGGAAAGCTCGCCGTCGTCAATATGACCGGCGCGGCTTTATGCACTGGACTTACAATCGCATTAGCCATGCATGGCTTCAGCTATATGAGTGTTGCCTGGAGTTTGCTTGCGTCGGAGACCGTTGTTGCGTGCATGTGTCTCTTCATTTGGCCGGACCGATCGATCTTCAAGCCAAGTCTAGGCGTATGGCGAAGCATGGTAAAGTTCAGCGGTTACAATGGGACCAATGTGCTGTTGTATAAGATTTATGAGTCGCTGCCCTACCTTGCGCTCGGGCATACACTCCCAACCGAAGGAGTCGCCCTTTATAACCGCGCTTTTCAAATATCCCTGCTGCCCGAAAAGATGATTTTAGGGGGTGCGATGAATGTTTTATTGTCCGCTTTCTCGGCTGAAGTTCGCAACGGGCGCGGGCTACGTGACCCTTATTTACGTTCCATCGAGATCATTACTGCAATACTATGGCCAGCCTTAGTCTTGATTGTGATCCTCGCCGAACCGATTGTCCGCATCGTGCTTGGCGATCAATGGCTTGGTTCAGTGCCGCTTGTTCGTATTATGGCTATTGCCTCTCTATTTTCCTTCTCGGCGGAGCTGAATTATCCCGTCCTTATCGCCCTTGGGGCAATGCGCGACCTTCTCTGGCGCAGCCTTATCGCGTGGCCAATTTCGGCAGTGGTCATAACTTGCGCAGCCTACTTTGGCCTTAAAGCCGCTGCGCTCGCTTGGCTTGTAACGGTGCCGTTTCAAGCCTACATCTCCATCTATTTCGTTCGGCGGAACGTGGACGTTGCGTGGAGTGATATACTCTTTTCCTTGAGGAAGGGGGTTGCTTTGGCGATGTGCAGCGCCGTAGGACCACTGTCGGTCGTGA
>JAUVPN010000097.1 GCA_030598645.1 Hyphomicrobium sp.
CTTTTCAGGATCACTTGACGGCAAGCCCGTTCCGCCGCTTGCGAAGATCTCCCAAATCGTAAAGAAGCTCGAGTTCTCGCACGGGCACAACATGCTAACGCTCAACGGACTGTTGCGTTTGCCCAACATCGGTGCGCGCGTCAGCCCCTATGTCGGCGCCGGCGCAGGCGTGCTACTTCCTCACACTGAAGTTGAGCTATCGAACCGTGATCCACGAACCTATGAGTACAACTACGCTGGCCCGGCAGGTCAAGCGCTCATTGGGCTTGAGGTTCGCCTTCTACGCATGTCCGTTTTCATTGAGTACAAATTTACCTATGCGCAGTATGAGGCGCCGCTGTCACAGATGAACGGGAGCTGGATGTTCCTAGACCTCTGGCGGCAGTTAACGCGCTGGATAAATGGTGAAGAGCCGCCAGGCGGATACGTCTCCACTCAACTCGCCAGTCATCAGCTTGTAGGCGGATTGGCCGTGCGTTTCGCAACACCTCCAAAAGCACCTTGAGGCTCGCGCTTCAGAAGCGTCGCAAAAGCCGATCGAAATAGTCGAGTTCTAACCGCGGGCGCAAAGGTTCAGCAGACCGGCGACGCAGCTCCTCCAAGATTTCCCGCGCGCGCTGCATGTCGATCTCATCAGGAACTCTGACCGAGTTGCCGGCATGTGGACCCTGATACCGTTGAGGGCGACCGAGCGGATCGCGTGGTTGGTTACCCTCTTGCCCGTATTTTGAGCGGCCGCCTTTTTGGCCACCTTTCTGCATGTCTTCGACCATTTGCTGGGCACCCTGCCGCATTTGCTGCAGCGCACGCCCCTGCTCGCCAAGTGCCTCTCCGTTGTCACCCTCTTTGAGCGACCGTTCGGCATTCTCCATGGCTTGTTGCGCGTCCTCAAACTCGGGTGATCCAGCGCCAAGCTTGTCCAACTCCTGGCGCAAGCGGTCGAGTTCCTCTTTGAGCTGGCGTTGCTGCTGGCTGAGCCCAGCGCCTGCTTGCTGACCTTGCCGTTGGCCTCTGCCCTGACCGGGCTGCCCTTGTCCTTGCTGCTGCCCACGCCGACCATTGGGATCGGGTGTGCCCTCTCCAGCCCTCGGCCCACGCTGACCCTGACGGCGATGCTGGCGGAAAGTTTCGTCCATCAAGCGTTGCTGCTGACCGACGATGTCCCCAAGCTCGTCGAGCTTTTTCATCATCATTTGGCCGCGCTCAGCCTGATTCTTGGACATCTGGCCGGATTGAAGACGCTCCATGAGATCGCGCAACTCAGCCAGCATGCGTTGCGCCTCATCACGCGAGCCATTGAGCGCTTGGTTCTCGAGATCCTTCATCATGCGCTGAAGGTCCTCCTGGCTCATTTGTTGGTTTTCCTGATCAAGACCTTCAGGTGGAGCCATTTCGTTCTTCGCGGTGTCCTTCGCCAATTGATCGACGTAATCTTTTAGCGCGTCGCGCAGCTGCTGCATTAAGGCTTGCAGTTCGGCATCGGGCGCACCCTTCTCGAGCGCATCGGCAAGCTTTTCCTGAGCTTCGCGCAGCGCCTTTTCCGCATCTGACAAATCGCCGTTTTCAATGCGTAGCGCGAGATCCCAAAGCCCATCCGTGACGCTCTTCATACCTTCGCGCGTCTCGTCACGCCTTAGGCTGTGGTATACCGTGCGCAGTCCAAGATAATTCGACGCACTATCGATGAACCCCTCTGGCTCGAGCGTCAGTGCTTCAAGCGCGCGCAGCACTTGGGCGCGATAGCGCGAATCTTCTAAGAGCTTGCGCCGTTGTTCAACGAGCGCACGTGCAAGTGGCTTCTGGAATTGCCGTTCTGGTAAGATTATCTGGATCGGAGCACTGCGCCCGACATTGCCCGCCACGTCGGTGGCTTCAAGCGTTAGTATGACCTCGCGCCCTGCCCAAGGATGCGGACCAAGGTCGACATATGTCTGCGCCTCTTTGGAGGCACCACGCGGCAGTCGCAACTTCAGCTCTGGCGGCCGTTCAAGCGGCAAACGCGGCCCTTTCAAGCTCTCCGGCCGGCCCCAGGCCATACTGGGATCTACAGACTTTTCTTTCTTCCTCACTTTCTTCAATACCGCCTCGGCGGAGGCGACGCCATAGTCGTCCTCAACAGTATAGTTGAGCCGCAGCGAGCCGCGGCGTGTCCGTATTGGATCCTTAGCGTGGGCAATCTGGGGCGCATTGTCGGGGATAACGTCAAATGTCCAACGCGCAAGCTCAGTGCCGGACACTAGAACGCGAATCCGAGCAGACTTCGTCAGATCGAAACGCAATTCGGAAACTGCGCCTGCTGAGCCAGTGGACGTGCCCGATTCGGGACGCTGCGCTTCCACAAACACGGCTTTGTCGGCACCTTCCGCCAATATTTCGAGACTCAAGTTGGTCAAACCGGTGCCGATCGCACGCACGGTGAGCACGCTCTTTTCTGGCACTTGGATAAGCGTGTTGGCGTCCGATGACTTAGCCGTTGCGCGCAATGATCCATCCGCAAGCATCACCGGTGGCCGGTCGGTATAGGGCGGCGGCGTGACCCAGGCGTCGAGGCGCGCTGTTGCAAGCGCGACGGAAGTATCGAAACGGAATGCTGAGCGAATACGATCCGCCGCGCTATCGCCAACCAGCCCCACCACGGCAATGGAGCTAAGCATCAAGAGCGCTCGCAAAGCAATGGGATCAGACTGATCAGTGCGCGGCTGCGGTTTGCCCACGCGAAGTCGCGACAACGCCTGAGCAAGGCGTGCGCGATGCGCGTGCCAGAGCGCCTTGGTGCGCGGGTCGTCCGCGTTGGCGGTGATTGTGTCCTCGTAGGACGAGGCAGGACGGTGAGGAATGCCGGAAACGCGTTCGATGCGTCGCACAGCTTCTTCGTGCGTGGGGAAACTAACGCGCGCGGCACGAAGTATGGCAGCAAGACCGGCCACTACGAACGCTGCTAGCAAAGCAACATGGGCAACGTTACCCAGCATGGACCAAACGCCCACGAGCGATACCAGTAAGAACAGACCAGCGATCCCGATAATCAGCCAAAGACGCGGCCATAAGCGTTCAAAGAGCAGCGCCCATTTGCTGGCGCGTACCTTCCGCTTGAAAGCCTTATCGCTGGGTGACCGTAAATCTTGTGGCTCAGGCATAACCAACGATACCGGCTCGGCCGTTGAGGGCGGCATTACAAATTCGTCAGACGTTCACGTTAAGTTGCTGTAGCAAAATAGCAAGATCAAGGGGCTAGGACTAGTTATTCGCGAACCAATCAGGCACGCGGTCCAGGCCGATGAGGTCGTCATAGGTCTGGCGTGGGCGTACAACGCAATAGCGGTCTCCGTTCACGAGTACTTCAGGAACTAGCCGGCGGGTGTTGTAGGTCGACGACATAACAGCGCCGTAGGCGCCCGCTGTCATCACCGCAATCAGATCGCCCGCCTCAAATGGCGGCAAGTCGCGATTAACGGCCAGATAGTCGCCCGTTTCGCAAATGGGTCCTACGACATCCTGCTTTGCCAGCGTCATCGTGCCCTTCGACTCAACTACCGGCCAGATCTCATGCCAAGCCTCATAGAGTGTGGGGCGCAGCAGATCATTCATAGCAGCATCAACGACTGTGAACCTTCTGTCGGAGCCTGCCTTGTTGAAGATGACCTCAGATACGAGAATGCCGGCGTTGGCGGCAATCATGCGCCCGGGTTCCAGCACGATTCTGGCGCCCAAATCACCGAGCATTTCCACAACGACGGCGCCGTAGTCGAAAGGCGCCGGGGCATCGGGACCTTGCGAGATATAAGGAACGCCTAGACCACCACCAATATCGAGATGCTCCAACGCGTGGCCATCCCTGATCAGCGCCAGCGCCAACTCGCGCATAAGACGGAAGGCATTTCGGAAGGGTTCCAGATCGGTGATCTGGCTACCAATGTGCATGTGTATCCCGGTTGCGGCTATGCCAGACAACGCGCGCGCTTGGGCATAAAGCCGGGGAGCGTGAGCAAAGGGTATGCCGAACTTATTTTCTGCCCTGCCTGTAGAGATTTTTGCATGCGTCTTGGCATCGACATCTGGATTAACACGCAATGCAACGCGCGCCGTCTGCCCCGCGCTTGTTGCGACTTCGCTTAAGGCGAGCAGCTCCGGCTCGCTTTCGACGTTGAAGCCTAGAATGCCCTGGTCGAGTGCGAAGGCCATCTCCTGGCGGTTCTTACCGACACCAGCAAAAATGATCTTGGAAGCAGGGACGCCGACGGCGAGCGCTCGCCGCAGCTCGCCTTCGGAGACGACGTCCATGCCGGCTCCGAGGCGCTCCATCGTACGCAGAACAGCCTGATTGGAGTTTGCCTTGACGGCATAGCAGATGAGCGCATCAAGACCCTTGAATGCATCAGCCAACACCCGGTAGTGCCGCTCCAACGTTGCGGTGGAATAGCAATAGAACGGTGTCCCGACCTCTGCGGCCAGTCGCGCGATGCTCAAGCCCTCAGCGTGCAAGACACCGTCAATGTAATGAAAGTGGTGCATGGGTGCGCTTCTAGCGCGAGATTCGCGTTAGCGCAGCAGCGGATCGAGAATAAAGTCTTCGTGCCTCTTGCGCGGTGCTTCGGAATTCGGGCCAGGATCGTGGGCCTCGGCTGACCGCGCGGCACCGGCTGCCTTGGCCCCCGGCGGCGGTTCCAGCGAGCCGCGCGAGCCGCAAGCGGAAAGGCTCAAGCTCAGGGCGGCGATAGCCAGCCCCATGCGAATGATCCTTGGTATCGACCCCACCGCCATAATCCCCCGACCGACCGCTTTCCCTTCAAGGTCAAGCAAAACCACTAAATGCCAGATCCCCGATCCACAAAGAGGACTGTTGTGGCACCAAGCAGACTGGCTCCTGTTTTAGCGCCTGGGCGCGGCCTTTTCCAACCGCTTCAGCCACAAGCGAGCCATTTTGCGAACGTTCTGTGGCGCAGTTCCACCATAACTCTTACGGCTGGAAACCGACTTTTCTGGGCTCAAAACAGAGAAAACATCGTTTGTTATCCCTGGCTCGACCGCCTGCATGGCATCTAATGGCAGCCTTTCGAGCGCCAAACCTCGCGATTCGGCCTCAGCGACGATTCGGCCCGTCACGTGATGGGCCTCGCGAAATGGCAGTTTAAGTACCCGGACCAGCCAATCGGCAAGGTCGGTCGCGGTCGAATAGCCCTGGCCCGCCGCAGCCCGCATGGCGTCGGGCATTGGCTCCAGGTCATCAACCATGCCAGCCATCGCAGCGATCGCCAGCCCCAGGCTATCGAGCGCATCGAAGGCGACCTCCTTGTCCTCTTGCATGTCTTTTGAGTAGGCGAGAGGTAGGCCCTTCATCACCATCAGCAGGCTCTGGAACGCGCCGGCGATACGACCGGTCTTAGCCCGTGTCAGCTCGGCAGCATCCGGGTTGCGTTTTTGCGGCATAATGGAGGAGCCGGTCGTGAACTTGTCTGAGAGTTGGATGAAGCCAAACTGAGGTGTAGCCCACAGAACGATCTCCTCCGCCAAGCGCGACAGGTGCATGGCCGTGATCGCTGCGGCGCCTAACGCTTCGAGTACAAAATCGCGATCGGACACGGCGTCTAGCGAGTTATCCGCCGGCTTATGGAAATTCAGTGCCTCGGCTGTCATATTCCGATCGATGGGAAATGACGTGCCTGCGAGCGCGGCCGCACCCAAGGGACATTCGTTAAGCCGCCTGCGCGCATCGGCAAACCGGCCGCGATCGCGGCCCAGCATCTCGACATAGGCAAGCAAATGGTGCCCGAACGTGACGGGTTGGGCCGGCTGCAGATGCGTGAAGCCCGGCATGACAGTTGCGGCATGCACCTCCGCCTTGCACGCAAGCGCCAACTGTAAACGCGCCAGCGCGGCGTCGAATGCATCTATCGTGTCGCGTACGTAGAGCCGGAAATCGGTGGCTACTTGATCATTGCGAGAGCGAGCGGTGTGTAAACGGCCAGCGGGGGTGCCAATCATATCCTTGACGCGTGCCTCAATATTCATGTGCACGTCCTCGAGCGCCCGCGAATAATTCATCTGGCCGCTTTCGATCTCTTTTAGGACCTGCTCTAGTCCTTTTAGGATCTTGCGCGCGTCTGCCTTAGTGATGATGCCTTGGGCGGCAAGCATCGAGGCATGCGCCTTTGAGGCGCGGATATCTTGGGGCGCCAGCCGCTTGTCGAAGCCAATGGAGGCGTTAATCTCCTCCATTATCTCAGCGGGTAGGGCATTGAAGCGGCCTCCCCACATACGGTTTGCGAACTTATCGGTCACGGGCTCGTGCTCCGTCAGCACATCAGAATCGGCGAAGGAAGGTACATGACTAACGGCCCATCGCAGGCAAAAAACTCGTTCGGCACGTACCTATTAGTAGCCACGCTATCAGCGCTTGCGGCCTTCGCGGCGGTATACGTCACGATAGGCCGGCCTGACAATGAAAGACCTGCGGCCAAGAGTGGCGAAAAGGTTAAGTCTGGTAAGGCCCGCAGCAGAAACAACCCTCTTTCCACCGGCGCAATGACGACCTTTGTCTTCAAGACGGCGCCTCAGCCACTGGCGAACATATCCTTTCTCGACGCCGAGGGGGAGCCGGCTAGCCTCAAGGATTGGCACGGCAAGGTCGTTCTGCTGAACCTGTGGGCGACGTGGTGCGCGCCGTGTCGCGAGGAGATGCCATCACTCGATAGGCTCCAGAGAGATATTGGCTCGGACGACTTCGAGGTTATTGCGCTCGCGGTGGACAAAGCGGGCGTAAAAGGAGCCGGCAAGTTTTTTCAAGACATCAAGATTGAGAATCTGAAGCTCTTCGCAGACCCTACAGCCCGTGTTTCCAGCTCACTGCGAGTGGTGGGAATGCCAACAACGATCCTCATCGATAAGCAAGGACGCGAGATCGGCCGCTTGGTTGGACCGGCGGATTGGGATGGGGAAGATGCAAAGCGCTTGATCGCGGCTTCGCTCGGCGCGGGCGGGTCATCCGAAAACTAAATCAAATAGTATCCGGCTGCAGCACCAACGAACAGAATAGTTGCCCCAAACGCGACTGCGCAGAGGCGCAAGTTTCGGTCGGATCTTTCGACTCTTGCTTGCAACGCGGACAGTTCGGCGAGCTTCTTGTCGATCGTCCCAAATGACTTGTAGGTGAGACCGGCGAACATACCCTTCTTGCCCTGGATCGCATCGAGACGGTTTTTTAAATCCTGGACGCCTTGCTCCATAACATTGATCTTGTTGTCGCGCGAATTCCTCAAACTCTGTTCAAAGGACTCAAAGCGGTGCATGACACCTATTTCGTCAGCCAGCTTTTCCATTCTGCCTTGAGCGTTCTCTGCTTCCCGCTCCAGCCGCGCAACGGAGGCCTCAACTCTGTCAAAGCGCACGGATGTCTCGGCAACAAAGCCGTCGCGACCCAACCAAGGCCCCTGAGTGACCACGGCAACTTTCTCATTACCCTTTGACACAACGCCTACCCTTTACGCCAGAACCGCCAGTTCCCTCGCGGACGAATATGGACGATTGAGCTTAACAGCTGGTTCTCAAGAGACCGGGAGTCATTCGGCACGCCGCAATTGACACCCTAGTCAGCGCGGGCGACAAGGCTGACACAAATACAAACACACGCTCGAGGCCCTAAGTAATGCCAGCTGCAACCAAGACATCCGAGATTCAGCGCGCAATCGATAGCATTTGGGAGGAGCGCGGCAGCATTACCGTTGGCACAACCGGTGACGTACGCGACACAGTTGAGACAGTTCTCAATCTTTTGGATAAGGGTGAGGTCCGGGTCGCACAGAAATCGAGTGAAGGGTGGACGGTGAATCAATGGGCAAAAAAGGCCGTATTGCTTTCATTTCGTTTGAACGATGTTACGACCATTTCAGGTGGGCCGGGCGGCGCTTCGTGGTGGGACAAGGTGCCCTCCAAGTACACTGGAATGACGGCACAGGACTTCCAGCAGGCAGGTTTTCGCGCCGTACCGGGCTCGATCGTGCGCCATTCGGCCTACATTGCGCCGGGGGTGGTCCTGCTACCCTCCTTCGTAAACCTCGGTGCCTACGTTGACGAAGGCACAATGGTGGATACATGGTCAACGGTCGGCAGTTGCGCACAGATCGGTAAAAACTGCCATCTGTCTGGCGGCGCCGGAATCGGCGGCGTGCTGGAGCCACTGCAGGCTGGGCCCGTCATCATCGAAGACAACTGCTTTATTGGCGCACGCGCTGAGGTAGCCGAAGGTGTTATCGTCGGCGAGGGCTCAGTGCTGTCAATGGGAGTCTATCTCGGCGCTTCGACCAAGATCGTTGATCGCGCCACAGGCGAAGTCCATTACGGCAAAGTGCCACCTTATTCGGTGGTTGTATCCGGCACGATGCCCGGCAAACCACTACCCAACGGCGAGCCTGGCCCCAACCTTTATTGTGCCGTCATCGTCAAGCGCGTCGATGCGAAGACGCGTTCCAAGACCGCCATCAATGAGCTCCTGCGCGAGTGACGGCCCAGTTCCATCGCAACCAAATTCGGCACAGTTCACGGAATGCATCCCCCGCCCGATCCCATTCTCTTAGCGCAAGCTTTGATCCGCTGCCCGAGCGTAACACCAGCCGAAGCCGGTGCGCTTACGCTCGTCGAGGACGTGCTTAAAGGTGCAGGCTTTAACTGTCACCGCATGACGTTC
>JAUVPN010000226.1 GCA_030598645.1 Hyphomicrobium sp.
ACCGGTCCCCTTCAACACGACCCCTCGAGAGAGATCGACGAAGTAGCTCGCCGGGAAAACGCGAGCGTAGAACTGTAGGACCAAAGGCATCGTGAAAACTGGAAAAAGAAAGCCAGAGAACAGAAACGAGGGCATCAGAGTGACGATGAGTGCAAGCAGCATCGCAATGAGCTGGCTCCGCGTGATGGTTGAGACGAGGAGCCCGATACCGACTGTGCAGAACACATAGATAAGACCGGTTGGCAGCAGGAGAGCCAGGTTTCCACGTGTGGGAACGTTGAACCACAGAACAGCTGCCAAGATCACAAGTGCGATCTGGAAAAAAGCAATGATGCCGTAAGGAACGAGCTTTCCTGCCAGGAATTCGCTTCGCGTAAGTGGTGAAACGAAAATCTGATCAATCGTCCCCGTCTCTTTCTCGCGACAGATGGCAAGCGCGGTCAAAAGCGGCGGAAAAGCCATCAGTATCACGCCGAAGAGGCCAGGTACGACGTAGTTGACGCTCCGAAGCTCCGGATTGTACCAGATGCGTGTCTCCACCATGATCTGTGGGCTGGACGTCTTTAGGGCAGACAAAACTATGCTTCGCGCGTAGCTAGCAACCAGCACCGCTGTAGCGGAAAAAGTTCCATCGACAAGAACTTGGACCTCCGGCACCTCAACGCGCTCGATCCTCTTTTGCAGCTGATGGGGTATGACGAGGGCCAGCTTGACCTCGTTGGCCCGCAAGGCCTTTGTGGCGTCACTCGCCGAATGAAATGAGCGCTCTAGCCGGAAATATCCGCTCTTCGTGAACCGGTCCACCAAGGCACGGCTTGCGGGCGTTCGGTCATGGTCGAGTACACCCAGGGAAACATTGGTGATGTCAAGTGAAATCGCGTAGCCAAAGAGGAACAACGTCATGAGTGGCATGATGGCGGCGACACCAAGTGTGATCGGATCGCGGATGATCTCCAGTGTCTCTTTTCGGATGACGGCCGCGATGCGCGTGAGGCTCATGACCCGCCTCTCTCCGCCAGTGCCATTGGCGCGTTCTTGCGCTCCTTTTCCATGTAAGCGATGAATATTGCCTCGATAGATTCCGGTGCCGTTTCACCGAGGCCAAGCCGCAGCGCTGGCAAATCCCCCAACGCGATCAGTCGACCTTCATGCATCAAGCCCAGTCGGTGGCAATAGACGGCTTCCGCGAGATAATGGGTCGTGACAACAACTGTCATGCCCTGGCGGGCAAACTCGCTGATGAGGTGCCAGAAGCGGTAACGTGACAGTGGGTCAACGCCGGAGGTTGGCTCGTCGAGAAAGAGCACATTCGGTTTGTGCAGCACGCTGCAGGCGAGAGCCAAACGCTGACGCAGCGCGCCAGAGAGGCTGCCTCCTCTCTCGTTCATCAGATGCTTCAGATCCGTCACTTCAGCAGTCCAGGCGATGGCGGACTGTGCGACGCCTCGAGACATGCCGTAGGCTCGGGCAAAAAACCACATGTTCTCGCTGACGGTCAGGTCAGGATAGAGCGAGAACCGCTGTGACATGTAACCGATCCTCGAGCGCACCCGTTTAGAGTCCCGAGTGGGATCAAAGCCGGTGACGCGCGCTCTGCCATCCGATGCGGGAAGTAGGCCGCAGAGCATGCGGATCAACGTCGTCTTACCGGCCCCGTTTGGGCCTAACAGTCCCAGGATCTCGCCGGATTGCACCTCTAAAAAAACGTTGTCGACAGCAAGGAATTGGCCAAAGCGCCGGGTCAAACCTTGAGCTATCACCGGGGGCGCAGTACTCGTTCGGGAAGCAACCCCGGCGGGAACGCCGGCAACAGAAAGCGCGGACAGCGCTGCCTCACGCGATTGGCTTCGGCCTTTCTCGATAACAAACACGTCTTCTACCGTGGGCTCAGTCGATCGAAGACTTCCCAATGGTTCGAGCCGGCTTGCGAGTCCGGCCGGCAATCGCTGTCCCTTTGCCAGTTGAAATCGGACCCCTTCTGATCGCCACTGCGTGCCGATCACCGCCTGGTGTTCTTGAAGGATGGCATAAGCTTTGGCCGGATTGCGCGAAACGAGCAGAAAGACCAAACCTCGATACATGTCGGTTAGCTCGCTTGGCGTGCCAACAGCAATGATCTGTCCGTCGTCTAGGAGCACAACACGGTCGCTTGCGTCCGCCTCCTCCATGTAGGACGTGCTGAAGATGATCGTCGCACCTTCCTTGCGGAAGTTCCTGAGCATATTCCAGAGTTCGCTGCGCGAAAGCGGATCTACGCCCAGGCTCGGCTCGTCGAGCACCAAGAGCGGCGGCTGGTGAATGAGGTTCGTGCAGAGCGCCAACTTTTTGCGCATGCCGCCGGAGAGCTGACCCTCTCGGCGGTCCAGAAATTGCGACAGACCGGCCATCTTGAGCAGCCGCCGCCTGCGATCCATGTGTTGGCTTTCAGTGAGTCCACGGATATTGGCTGAGAAGGCGATGTTCTCCGCCACGCTAAGGCGCTCGTAGAGCGTGAACCCTTGCGCCATATAACCAATGCGCGAGGTAATGGCATCGGCCTCGTGCTTCGTGTCGAAGCCGATGACACGACAATGTCCTTCTGTCGGGTCGAGGATCGCCGCGAGCACCTGCAGCAGCGTTGTCTTTCCCGCGCCATCTGCACCGACAATCCCGAAAATCTGGCCGGTCCCTACTTCAAAGCTAACATCCGAAAGAGCATGCCGCCGTCCAAAGCTTCGCCCGACATGCTTCGCCTCGACAATCGGGTCAGTTCGTGAATCAAACACTTCGCCTCGCTACGGGATGTGCAATTGCTCAGGCCACTGCGCTCCCTTCATCCAGAGGATCCACGCATCAGCTGGCATCCCGGGCTTTAGTGTCTTGTCGGCATTGTCAACAGACAGCGTTACACCGAAAACCATGCGCGTGCGCTCTTCGGGCATATGTATCTCACGAGGTGTGAACTGAGCCTTCTGATCAACTCGGATCACTCTTGCATCGTAGTAACGGTCCGGAAAAGCATCGACGTGGACCCTTGCTGGGTCATTCAAATGAATCTTGCCGATATCTTTTTCCGCAATGAAGATTTTCAGCTCCAGACGCTGTAGGTCTACCAAAACGCCGATCGTGCCACCAACAGGAAGAAACTCACCTGGCTCTACGGCCCGGACCAGGACCGTTCCACTAATGGGAGCAAACACAGTCGTTTTTGCTAAGTTCATCTCGATGATTTCGACAGCCGCGTTCGCCGCTTCGAGGCGCGCACCGACGGCTTTGATTTTGGCCCCGAGAGCACTGACCTTTCCGCTAGCCTCTCGTAACGCGTTCTCGGACTTTTCAAGTTGCTGTGAAGAAACCACGTCTCGTTCGCTCAATTTTCTGTAACGCTCGAAATCACGCTCAGCCATCTGCTGGTGATGTTTCGCGGTCGCAAGTTCTTCTTGGACTTCGCGTTGTTCGTGGGTGATGGCGGCAATTTCCGATTTGGCCTTGGCGCGCTCCAACACGAACTGCCTACGCTCTATCTGCGCGATTACACTTCCGGCTTTGACCTCACGGCCTTCGACCAAAGAAGTCTCGATGACTAGACCGCTGACCTCTGCGCTGACCCGCACCTCGATCCCCTCAATATGACCATTGCCGTAAATCAGCTGCTCGGGCTGGGGATAAGGCCGTAGCTGGCGATAGAGTGCGTACGAAGCTCCTGCACCCACTGCCAAGGCAACAAGCGTGATGATCCAGGTCCGCCTCATCTTGGGCCATTCCTTCATAGGCAATCTTCTAACATTTTGAGGAAGGCTTCAAAGGACGTGGTAGGGCGCTTCGTGGCGAGTTCGTCTGAGCTCAAGATGTCCGCTTTTGGCACTTAGCGGACATCTAAGCCGCCTCCCACAATATCTGGTCTTAGGGGTAAAGCGGACATCTCCAACGCACACTCAAATGTCCGCTCCCCGCGCATGCATACTGTCTTCAAAAATACTGTCTTCAAAATATGTGCCGCTGATCGCAAATTCATTGAGATCCTTGAGCCATCGCAGTCTGCTCAGCTACCGCTTGCTGCTCACGACTTTCTTTGTCCAAATGAGCAAGGACTCGTGCGTAGCGATCGATGGCGACATGGTAGGATAGGTCGTCCTTTGTCGCCTTTCCTCGCCAAGAGGACCCGGCCTTTTCAAGACGAAGGACGTCGGAGAAGCCGCTGGCTTTAAGAAGAACAATGGCTTGAGGTTCCGTCATCCATGTCCACCCTGGATAGGCATGGGGGTTCCGACAGAGGACTCGGTCATGCGGCGTAAGCAGGTCTTCGTCCTGCTGGAAAGCAGGTGTTACTGCAGAGCAATCTCCAGCCTGTACGGTGCCAAAACCCGCGGTAGCTAAGACGCCAGTGAGTGCCGTCGCGGCAACGATTTTCTTCACAAAGTTCATGATAACGCTCCATCCGTTCGTCTGTTTCATCGCCTGCTCGCATCGCTTTCCGGGTCGCCGGGTGCCGATGTGATGTTGGGATCATGGAGCGCCTCGCGGATTTGCGCTGTGGGATTTGTCACATGGAAAAGCTTGGCTGCCGTTTCCCCTAAAATTTGTTCTCTGCGACAGCGCCCGAAGCTGGGGCAGCGGCTATCGCGCCCTGACCTCGCACGAAAGGGACGGTTTTCGGCAAGCGCCATTCATTCGGCCGCAAGGAGCGGCAACGGCG
>JAUVPN010000279.1 GCA_030598645.1 Hyphomicrobium sp.
CCGCATCATCACGCCTTCTGGCCGTCTCGATGAGATCGGCACGGCGGAGCACGAGCTTGCGGAAATGCAACGTCAGTTCTCCGACGTCCTCCTGCAAAAGACGCGTCTTGCCCAGCTTGGCCTCGCGGTGAGTAAGATCAATCACGACTTGCGAGGCATGCTGGCCAGCGCGCAGCTGCTGTCTGACCGTTTGACCGCCATCCCCGATCCCACCGTTCAGCGCTTTGCGCCCAAGCTCATCGCCTCGCTCGACCGCGCTATCAACTTCTGCAACGATACTTTGCGCTTTGGTCACGCGGAGGAGGCTGCACCGCGCCGCGAGCTGCTGCGCTTGAGGCCGCTGGTGGAAGAAGCCGGCGAGGCGCTCGGGTTGCCGCGCGAAGGCAGCATCGATTGGGTGCTCGATATCGATGACAGTCTGCGCATCGACGCCGATCGCGAGCATCTGTTCCGCATCGTTTCTAATCTCGTGCGCAACGCCATCGACGCAATCGAAGGGCAGCGCCACGGCGAGCCAGGCGGCAAGATCCGCGTCAAAGCCTGGCGCGATGGGCGCCGCGTCCTGGTCGAGGTGCGCGACAATGGGCCTGGCGTGCCGCAGAAGGCGCGCGATCATCTGTTTGAGCCGTTCATCGGCTCGCAACGCAAAGGCGGCACGGGGCTGGGGCTTGCGATTGCCTCAGAGATCGTCGGCGTGCATGGCGGCCATTTAAAGCTCATCGACACAGATGAGGGCGCGGCCTTTCAGTTTGATATCCCGGACCGCGGTGCCTGAGGACTGCGCGGCCTGTGTTCCGTGTCTGGGCTAAGGCCCTTGCGCGGCCCCCGTTGAGCGATTAGTAGTGACGGGCTTCGCTGGCCCCTTACGGACGGCGAGCCATTGGGCCCGTCTGCGAGGCCATGACAATCGCGGGCATTAGCACCGGTAGCTCAGCTGGATAGAGCACCAGACTACGAATCTGGGGGTCGGGGGTTCGAATCCTCCCCGGTGCGCCATATTATTCAAAAACTTATACACACATCGCGATCTGAGTAGGCTCTTCGGTCACCACATGGTCACCAGGCTAGGCTAGCGATCTGCGTGCCAAGAATTGAAAAGATTTGGTCTTGAATCGTTACCTCTAACCTCTCGAAAAAGGGGGGAGTAAGTCCTCGGGCGCGCTTGAATTTGACGGAGTCGCAGAACGCGGCATCGCGAATTCTCTTAGTTCAAAATCTCAACTTGCCCTATATTCGTATGCTGCGCCGATCAGTCTCTTCAGTGCCTCGCCCTTATTCTCTATGTCATTCTTGAGAAGCTGAAGCCGATAGCGTCCCCAACGTGCATCATATTCAAGTGTCTCAAATCCTGCTTCGTCGATAAGGGCGTCAATTTCATCCGAACGCGGGTGGTTTAGTTCAAGGTTTATTGCGCTTCTGCGGGGCCGAAACGAAATGAAATTATAGGCTTGCCCGTCTCTAGCCAGGCCGATGTAGAATTTATTATATTTTAGCTCCAGGCTTGGCTCGAAGGTCTTGGCGATAGCCAATAAATCGTCGGCAAGCTGCACGGTATTCTTCGACGCGCGATTTTCCCAGTATGCCCGATCACTTGGCGCCGCCTCCGCGTCCTCATCCTCGTCGATCAAACCACGGGAAAGCTCGTTCATCACCGTCGTAAAAACGAGTGTGGTGTGATCACCTACGTTCAGTGCACACATCTGGATAGCTATAAGCGGAATAGTGCCATTAAATAGTGATATGACGTTTAGAAACCTGCTTGTGATGTCTTCCGCGATGAGTACTGCGCAGTGGTCATACTGCGGATAACGCTTCCGCTCGATATCCCAATACTCGAGCGTTCGAACTATGTGAGACTCATCGGCTGCTCCAAGCTGGATCTCAACTTCATAGCGTCGCTTCGTATCGGGATCTTGTAGCAGTAGGTCAAGGCGACCGGCCCGAGGCTGCACTCGCTAACTGTCGCGAAGCACGAGATCGCCAAGCCCCAAGATTGTGGGATCATCAGCGATCAATTTCTGGACCCACGTCTCGCTCAATTCTGGGTGTTGTTTGATGGAAATGTGTTCGGCTTTCTCGAAGCGCATATCTACACTGCTCATGGTTTGAGTTGCCTTGTAAAATAAGTCTGTATCGCTTTGGTCTCGTCCTCCAGAGAAAATGGTCTCAAGCTCCCCTCGCGATACCGGACGCTTGCCGATTGAGAAACTCGCCTCCCCCAATCGATAAGCGCGATCCAGGACATCAACAGCGTACCCCTCAAGGTCGAAGCGCACAGCATGATCGGGCGAGTAGTTCACAATAACACTTTCGGGCCGACCAAAAGTTGGGATTTGGTCAGACTTCCATCGCGCCAACTTTTCACGCACACCATCGAGAGCTTGTTTGACGAAGGTTACCGGGCTCTCCGTCAGGTCAAAGTCCACTCTCCTCAACCGTTCAATGCCCAGGATCGCAGCAATGTGCAAAGGCTGGGGAAAGGAGCGTTCCGTCATTATGACCGCGTGAGGAACGAATGCCGCCCTCCATGCAGCTTCCTCGGCCTCATGGATTTGCTGCTGAGTGCTTTCGACGGCTCCTGTCACCATCTCGGCCGGCATGTTGAGCGCAGTGGGAAGGGTGCGGATTAACGTGGCACATCCTCCAAAATGCCCTTGGCAGATCCGTTCGAGCCGTCTGAGGCCCTTGGCGATGTTCTGATAGCCGCAATGACGAACTAGCTCCACGGGTCTCAATCCGAGCTCTTCGCAGCGACGGGAAACGAGGGCTTTGATCGGAAGTTCATCAGACATGAAAAGTCCCCTGGTTGTTGCCACTTTCGTGGCCGCATCCCGCTTTCGCGGTTTCCACCTGGCCAGGGGATGGCAGGTTGGAGCGGACCGTTGAGTCCATCTCTTGATGCAATGCTCAGCGCGAACCTGCGCCTCGCATCCTTGAATTAGTAGCTCCCCTTTCTGTTTTCAACTGCATGGATCAAATGCCTATCCATCTTTGGCGACAGGACGGCGCGCGCCGGATCAAAGCATTGGCTGCTCGTTACGGAGATCGATCACCTAAGTTCAATCCCATACGGTTCCGGCCAGCAGTGCGCCTTGCGCTCATTGCATTGCGTGCATTTTAGCCGCGGCGCGATTGAGAGGAGCGGGGTGTGCATGTCGAGATGATGCTCGTTAGCAAACGCGCGCGGCTCAGGCGTGACGCTGTGCCCGCACGAATTACAGCGGAGCCAAAGGCGATTGCCTAAGCTTTCGACGTGGGCGAGATGAACCTCACGCCAGCATGCGGGAGACGCATGTTCGCTAGGTGCGTCACCACTTGTTGAACCGGGTCAGAGAATGAGCTCTCCTCCCTCCGTGCCGTTGGCCAGGCCCTTTAGTTCAACAACGCTGAGAAAATCGGGATGGTGCTCGTTCGCCTCCATCATAGCCTTTTCCAGCCCATCAAACGAGGGATTGGGAAGCTCACC
>JAUVPN010000114.1 GCA_030598645.1 Hyphomicrobium sp.
TCATAGGACTGATCGAGATATTGCGCGGCAAATCTGTTGGCAATCACATCGCGGAGGAGCTTAATCGCTTCCGGTAACTCCACGCCATTATCAAGCAGCATGCCGAGCGTACGGCAAAACCGAATAGTTAGATTGAGCCGCAAGATGTTACCGATGAGGGGCAAACGCAGTAGCAGGGACTCGATCTGCTGGCGGCCCAACCCTTGTTGCCAAGCAAACACGATTGCCAGCACGAGGCAGAGGAGCGAAACCGCCACAAATTGTCCATTGGCCAGAAGCCAATCAGAAGCGGCGATGACCATGCGCGCTTGGTCCGGCATCTCCGTGCCAGCTTGGACGATCATCTGTTTGAACCGCGGGACGACGAAGGTGAGCATGATGGTTACGGCAGCGATCGCCATCGCGATTAGCATGGCGGGATAAAGCATCTCCGACAAAACTTTGCTGCGGAGCTTTTGCGCTTTCTCGCGGCCTTGAGCGATACATTCAAGAACAGTTTCGAGCGTACCACTTGCCTCCGCGACGCGTACCATGCTCGCGTAAACAGGGGGAAAAGCCTGGCCTTGCGCTTCTAAGGCTTCATGAAAACTCTTGCCATTGCCAATTTGATCGCCGACCTGCCCAATCAGCCGCGCTAGCTTCTTAGAACGAGCATCCTTTTCCAAAAACTTTAAGGATTGATCTAGCGGAAGGCCTGCCTTGAGCAGCATGGCTAATTCGCGCGTGAAGAGTGTAACCTGTTGGGCGGATGGTTTGCTGGAAAAGAAAGATCGGCTCCTTGATCCGCCGTCCAGCGCGGCGCGATTGCTCTCAATTACCTCTACGGGGAGATGCCCAAGCTTGTGCAAATCGTCGAGAACACTTGAGCGGCTAGCCGCCACAATTTCGCCGGTCAATTTGCTGCCGCTGCGGGTGACGGCGCTGTAACGGTAAAGCATCACCTTGCACTCCTAAATGTCGGCTCGAAAATGCCATCACGAAACAAACCAAGCCGAAAACGCGCCACTTGCTAACTTCCTTAATTACCTCCCGTGTGCCACCATCAGTCCTCCGCAAAGCCCACTTTAGACGTCGACCGCGACCCGGCGCACTTCCTCAATCGTGGTCAGGCCTTCCTGACACTTTTTAAGACCGTCAGAAACCATTGTGGCCATCCCCTTGCGACATGCAGTTTCTTCAATCGTGGCAGAACGGGCATTTGGTTGAATCAATTCCCTGATTTCGTCATCGATATCGAGGACCTCGGATATAACGATCCGGTCACTGTAACCGGTGCCGAAGCATCTATCGCAACCGCTCGCGTGCCACAGCGTCGCCGGAGAGTCGCCAATCGACATCAATGCTCGCCTATTGGAGAGGGGGAAATCATCGGGAGCGGAAACAGACTCCCTGCAATGCGGGCATAAAACCCGGACGAGCCGCTGACCGATCACGCATCTGAGCGACGAGGCGAGGAGAAATGCGTCGATGCCCATGTCAAGAAGGCGTGGGATGGCACCGGAGGCGGTATTGGTATGCAGCGTCGATAATACCAGGTGGCCCGTGAGTGCTGCATGAATGCCGACGCTTGCAGTCTCGGCATCGCGCATTTCGCCGACCATCAAGACATCCGGATCATGCCTTAAGAACGACCGCAAGACGTTTGCGAACGTGAGGCCAATCGCTGGCTTGGCCTGGGTCTGATTAACACCATCAATTTCGTACTCAATCGGATCCTCGATCGAAAGAATCTTCCGGTGCGATTGATTGAGCAAGGAAAGAGCGGTGGCCAGGGTCGTCGTCTTGCCACTTCCCGTCGGACCCGTAACCAGGATAAGGCCGTAAGGTGCAAAAAGGTGCTTACGGATGACATCCTCATCACGCTTACAAAATCCTAGCGCAGCGAAGTCGAGGACCCTACGCACATTATCGAGCAAGCGAATTGAAACTGCTTCCCCATAAATGGTTGGCATCGTTGCCACACGCAGGTCAAAACGATGCTCATTGATCCGAATGCGAGCACGGCCATCTTGGGGCAATCTCCGTTCGGCAATATTGAGACCCGACAAGATCTTCACGCGTGAAACAATGGCTTTTGCCATTTGCGCGGGCGGCGTCGAAATCTCACGCAGCATGCCATCAACACGCATGCGGATGGCTAAGCGCCGGTCAAAAGGCTCAATGTGAATGTCAGTCGCACGCGCATGTATCGCATCTTGAATCAATTGATTGACGAATTTGACCGTCGGCGCTCCGAGCGCCATATCGCGCAAATGTTCGATGTCATCGCCCGTTGACTCTGTCGTTTTTCCGTCCTGCCATACATCCACCTCTTCCCGGGCCCGCGCCGAGCGCTCAATAGCTGTTTGGATATCCTCAATCGCGGCCACACGAGGAATGACGGGCCGCTCTAAGGCGAGCCGAAGCGCGTTTATGGTAGGGGCATCTGATGGATCCTCCATCGCAATCAGAATTCCGTCGTCGGCCTCGCCAAGCGGAAACACTTTGTTTTCGCGGAGAAAAGCGTGAGATAAATTATCGACGGAAAACGCGTGCTTAGACCATTGCTCCTCTTCGACCATTGGCACGCCATGATAGTCGGCAATTGCTCGAACGAGTGTGTGAGACTGCAGCGAGGACGATTTCCGCAACGCCGAGTAAAGAGAGGTCCCGGTTTCCCTGCGGAACTTATCGACTTTACCGAGCTCGACCTCGGATATGAGCTCCTGGCTTACTAGGTACTCCTCAAAGCCCGTAAACATGGCACGACCAACATTGTTTTTACTTGTGCGCCGAGTAAATCAACCCTCGTATCAAGAAAGGGGCGCTTCAGACGAGCATCATTACTCTAGTCTATAGAGCTCAACCTTTCAACTCGCCCGCGCGGCACAGCGTCTGGTTGATTACTGTAAACCATATGCGCATTGGTTATGCTCGAACTGGCTCCGCCTCAGATGCTTCGTCCCAGGGGCGGTCGTAGCGAATCTGGCCGCCAGCTATGTCGAGGTTTCAACCCGGAAGCCGCAGGAGAGCGCACGGCGTCCCGATACTGCGGCTGGGCTGCATCCCTCAGGTTTGCGTTGGCTTGGTCGCCTTTGGATTGTCATGTGAAGTGTGGCTCACGCGATCGGCGGCATCTAAAGAGTGCACGACGTGATCCTCGGCAGTGCCCCTAATGGCAGCCAGTATGTGCGGTTTGAGCACAACGTTGTTGCGGTCTTCACTGGGCGCCAGCAATTGGGCCATCGTGGCCACTCTTGCTGCTGTCCACTCAAATACAGCGCGGGCGCAGAACCCGGTCACTAAGACACTTTCTGAGCCCACGTAGAACAGGCGCACTTCATTGGGCCGTTCGCAAAAGTCGTCGTCATGAAGCCCGGCAAACATAAGCTTCGGAACTGAGAATCGTGCCGTAACCCACGACGACAGGGGCCCCACCGCAGGCCTACTCGCTTGCGTGCCGGGGAAACCTGACCCTGATTCGATACAGTGGTAACGCAGACTTAGGATGCAATGTCTCGACGATGATTGGTCAGCAAAGCCGCTGTGTCCTTGGTCGACCGAACTCCGAATCCCTCGCTTGGCCCGCCAAGTGTGGGAACGTTGTTAATAGGCCATCTAATTATTCTGGCGGCCCAGCCGCTTCCGTGCTCGCCACATCGGGGTTTTATAGGCTGTGAGTTTCGGCGCACGTCAGCCATCCACAATGTCGAATCGTGTTAAAGGCGCTAAGAACGGTGGTTCTCACCTTTGAACGGTGGGCGCAGAGGTTGGGTAGTTGCTGCCAAGAAAACCTGAGTTGCAAGTTTGTTGCACCGAAATAAGCGAGACCCGATTTTTGCGGCTAGTACGATAGTGAAGTGCGTCTATTCTGAAGCTACGGGGGTTTGGTTGCAGGACCGGACCCGCGGAGTTGGATGATGGATAAATTGGGCGAGAACCGCATAGTCGCTGGATGCTTAAACGATTTAAGAGCAACTCGTCCCTGACCTGGTGGAATAGTTTGTTCCTCGCCGGTCTTTTCTGCGCAGTTACCTCCGCATGCACATCTCCACACGAGGCGGAGATCTTAGACCCACCGGACATGTTGGATCAGTTGGCGAACGCAGATTTGTCAGCTTCGAGGCCCTCAAGTCGCGGCTCTGGGCAGGTGGAGTATGCGAGCAATTCGGCATGGGGATCAGAGGCCGAGCTCTATCCTGGCAGTGATGAGGTTGTCAGGGAAAAAAAAAGGCGTGCTGCACGCGGTGAGGGTGTTTCCCGTGTTCAAAACGGGTACCAGCTAAATTTCAATGACGCGGAACTGTCAGAAGTTGCAAAGGTTATCTTGAGGGACACGCTCGGCATTCCGTACATCTATAATCCTCGTGTGCAAGGGCGCGTCACTGTGTCGACGGGAGGGCCAGTTTCGCGCCGGGATTTGCTTTCCGTTCTTGAAAGCGTCTTGGAAATGAACCGCGGCGCTTTGGTTGTCGAGGAAAACCTCTACCGCATTGTCCCAGAGGCCGAGGCACGCAAGGCAGCTCCAATATCCGTCGACTACGCAGAGGAGGCCAGAGAGGTTGGTCCAGGCTATGGGGTATCGATCGTTCCTCTCAAATATGTTTCAAGCAAGACGATGATGCGAATGCTCGTGTCGCTTGCCTCGAAGAAAGACCGCCCGAAGGCCATTGTTGACAATAACCTTTTGATCGTTCGTGGGACAGGTCAGCAGCGCGAGTCCTTGTTGGAAATCGTTTACATGTTCGATGTCGAATGGATGAGAGGACAGTCGGCCGGGATCTTCACGCTTGAGAACTCCACGCCTGAAGAAGTCATTATTGAGTTGAAGAAGGTCTTCCAAGCAGACAGTCAAGGCGCAGGATTGATACGATACCAGGCGATTAATCGCTTGAACGCTGTACTGGTGCTCACGCAGAAGTCGGAGTTGCTTGACAAGGTAGATCTTTGGGTGTCGCGACTCGATCGCGGTGGCCCGGAGGCCGAGAACTATTTTGTCTATCGGGTGGAGAACGGACGGGCAAATGATCTTGCCGAACTTCTGACAGCGGCGTTTGGCGGAGGGGGGGGCATCGTTCGTCGCGCCGAAGAAGCCGAAGTCACGCCAACCGAATCTGCGTTCGAGATAGCAACGGAAGGCGCTGCGCCCGGTGACGAGGCGGCATCTCTCGTGACTGGCTCAACAACACCTGGGGCGGGTGCGACTTCGTCTGGCGTTCTCATAATTCCCGATGAGCGCAATAACAAGTTGCTCATAAAGGCGTCGGGCAGGGACCTGCGCAAGATCTTGGGCATTCTTCGTAGCATCGACACGCCACCGCTACAGGTGCTCATCAATGCTACGCTCGCAGAGGTGAGGCTCAACGACAACCTGGAATATGGCGTGCAATTCTTCCTGCAGCAGAACCAAGGGAAGACGGGGACACTCGGCTTCAGCAATGGCAGTCAAATCGGAATTGCGCCAAGCGCTCCTGGCTTAAATTTCATTGTCGGCTCACTCGTGAACAATCCCCGCATCATACTTGATGCCTTAGCTAAAGAAACGTCAGTCCGCATAGTCTCCTCCCCGTCGGTGGTGGCGCTTCACAATCGGCCTGCGACATTGACGGTGGGAGATGAAGTTCCGTTTGCTAGCCGATCAGCTGTAAGCGTTATTAGCCCCGACGCGCCAGTGGTTAACGAGATCGAGTACAAAAAAACCGGTGTCATCTTGACGGTCACTCCAAGGATCAATTCCAACGGGCTTGTCACGATGGAAATTGAGCAGGAAATCAGTGCGGTCGCACGCACTTCGACCGGCGACACACTGACGCCGACAATTAATCAGCGCAAAATCGCAAGCACGATTGCGGTGCAAAGCGGCCAGATGGTTGTTCTCGGTGGCCTTATTAGTGAGGGGCTCGAATACGATAAAAGCAGTATCCCTGTGTTGGGAAAAATTCCCTACCTGGGCGACATTTTAGGCGGCAATACATTGAAGACAAAACTGAGAACGGAGCTTGTTATCTTTTTGCAGCCTCTCGTCATTCGCGACCCCCAAGATGCCAGCCGAGCCGCCGAAGAAGTCCGTGCACGCTTGCAATCGCTTGCGCCCCGCCCTGCGGCCTGGGATGTTCAAGTTGAAGATCCGATGGCAGAGACATTCAACGGGAAATTCAAAAAGTAGATGCAGCTCGCCCTAAGTTGCGCATCGGCGGAATGCGGATGCGCGATTTGTTTCGTGACGTTTGACGTCAGGCCCGGGTGAGCAGCCTGGTGAAACCAGAGTCAAGGCCCAGGGTGTTCGCACACCAAACGAACCAGATCAATGGTGCTAGAAAGACCCCAAAGGCCACGGCGGTAGACCTTCGGATCGAGCGCACGTTCTGCAAATGACTTAAGAGCACGAAAGAAACGGCCAATACGCATGCAAGCAGTAGTACGTGCCCGAGACCAGGTAGCCCAGTCCAGGCGCCGGCTGAGGCCGCCAATTTAACGTCACCAAGGCCAAGTCCCTCCCGTTTGCGCCAAACAAAATAGAGCTGCCTGATTGTGTAGAAGATGGCTGCGCCCAGGACAGCTGCACTTAAGTGCTCCAGCACAACTATATGGTGGCCCTGGCCATCATGCAGCAGCCGGGCAACGAGCAAACCAGCCGGGATCGACGGAAGCGACAAAACGTCAGGGACAATAAACTTCCGTGCGTCGACAACCGCGATAGCTAGCATGGTCCAGCCCAAGAGACATGAGACAAGAGCGATTGCTGGTTCAAAAACGAAGAATGATGTTGCTGCAATGGTGATAGCTAGACATGCGATCAGCGCGATTAAAGCCTGCGATGTCATTGGGAATGGATGACTAGACCTTACCATCGATTGTCCGCCGAAATTCTTATCCAATACCATCGAGGTCGACTAACTAAGAAGCTGCGACCCCAATGTCTGCACGCAGTCTCGCAAGTTATCCCTCAGGTTAACTACCAAAGGCCCTAGGTTGGGCGACGAGTAAAGATCATTATATGTTTGGTTTAGCTCGGGTGAGATTCAAGTTTGCAAGATTTCTGCTTCAAATTGGTGCGCTAATTGTCGCTTTGCCTCTGGCGCTGGGTGCGGCGCCGGCACAAGACACCGACTTTTCGAAGGAGGAGCTTGACCAGATCCTCACGCCGATTGCGCTTTATGCCGATGATCTTCTCTCAAGCGTTCTGATGGCCTCGACCTATCCTCTGGAGGTCGTGCAGGCAGCACGCTGGGTGAAGGAGCCGGCCGACGCAAAGCTTAAGGGGGATGCCTTCGAGAAGGCACTCGAGAATCAAGACTGGGATCCCAGCGTTAAGTCACTCACGCCGTTTCCTGAAGTTCTAGAAATGATGAGCGACCAGCTTGAGTGGACGCAAAAGCTCGGTGACGCGGTCCTTGCGCAAGAGGCCGATGTCATGGAACAGATTCAATATCTGCGCGACAAGGCTGATGAGGCAGGGAATCTTGAAACCAACGAGCGGCAAAAGGTTTCTAAGGTAACTGTTCTGGAGGCTTCGGGACCCAGAGAGGTGATCTCCATTGAGCCGGTGAACCCCGAAATCGTTTACGTGCCGGTCTATGAACCGAGTGTCGTTTATGGGTCGTGGTGGTACCCGGCCTATCCGCCGTACCACTGGCCGCCGCCGGGGGGCGGAGCCTTCGTGGCGGGCTTCTTCTGGGGAGTAGGTGCGGCTACGATCCCGCGTTTATGGGGATGGGGCCGCTGCAACTGGAGTGACCGCTACATCAATGTCGACGTCAACAAATACAATAAGATCAACGTCAACAGGCCGAAGATCACCTCCAATAGATGGAAGCACAACGCCTACCACCGACACGGCGTCAAATATAACGATAACCAGGTGCGAAAGAGGTACGCCAAGGGCGACATTCGAGCCGGCCGGAAAAGGCGGCTCGATTACCGCGGTCACAGCGGTACGCAAGTGCTCAAGCCAAAGAACGGAGATCGCCGGCCCTTAGCGCGACCGTTTCCGAGCGAACGACCGAAGACGCGTGATCGACGGCGCGTGGCGCGCCGGATATCACCTACAGTCTTATCTGCGCTGACTGATTGCCTGTGTCGTTCTTGTCTCATCTTCGCTCCTCCCGGGGCTACGATGAGCCAGAAACACTCTCTTATTCAATCACGCCATTCTGTCCAACAGGTGCTGACGGGGGACAATCCA